>JBLINP010000041.1:0-22429 GCA_047639415.1 Planctomycetota bacterium
CCTCGACGACCTTACAAGGTCGTCTGCGGGGGCAAGTATCTGCAAAGTGCCAGCAGGAACCAATTCGAGGCGTTTTGCCTCGCGGTTCATGAATAATCCGGGCTAGACAAGCAGGACTCGTCTTTGAAGAGCACCTCGGTGTCGAAGACCTCCTCAATTTCCATCCCAATTGATTCCAATTACGGTGTCACGGCGTTCAAGCCATATTCGCCCTCTCGGAGCCCCAGCATGTTGCCCCTTTTCATCGCGTCCTTTGCCGCCCTCGCGCCCCCCATTCTCCCCGCGACGCTCACTGCTCTCTCGCAGGCCAGTCCCCAAGAGGAAATCAGCCTCGAACAGCGCCTCGACATGCTCGTCGAGCGCATGGAGAAAGAGCGTGTCGATCAGCACATACCTGGCTTCGCACTAGCCGTGGTCAAGGATGACGAAGTGATCTTCGCTCGCGGTTTCGGGCTCGCGGACGTCGAGAGCAAACGCCCTGTGGAGGCCGACACCATTTTTGCCATTGGCTCAAGCACGAAGGCCTTTACCGCCACCCTGATCGGGATGCTCCAAGATCAAGGCAGCTTGAGCTTTGACGACCCCGTCACTGATTACCTGCCCTACTTCGAATTGGCGATCGAGAGCTCCGACGAGCAGGCCGTGGTCACGTTGCGCGACTTGCTGTGCCATCGGACCGGCTTCACACGCATGACACCCCTCTGGGCAGGCGGAACTGGTTCACGCGAGTTGATTCTCAAGACCGCAACGAACGCCGAACCGTGGACCGATTTTCGGGAGGAATTCAACTACAACAACGTCATGTTCCTCGCCGCTGGCGAAGCGAGCGGCGCCGCGGCAGATTCGAGTTGGGATGAACTTATCCGCACTCGGATCTTCGTCCCGCTTGGAATGAAGTCGTCCTTCCTATCCACGCCAGAAGCTCAAAAGGACGAGCGCTTGGCACTCGGCTACGTCTGGAATGAAGACAAGCAGCAGTTTGATCACAAGCGCATGCTCAATTTGGCAAGCATTGCTCCCGCTGGCGCGATCAACTCCAACGTGCTCGATATGGCGCAGTGGCTGCGCTTCCAACTTGCCCAAGGAGAGTATCAGGGAACTCGGCTCATTAGCGAAGCAGCCCTCACCGATACCTGGACCTCCAACATCGAGATCGGGAACGAGATCGACTATGGCCTCGGATGGATGCTGCGCGGCAAAGGTGAGGATCGCGTCATCGAACACGGCGGCAACATCGATGGTTTCGCTGCACAAGTAGCGTTTATGCCCGAGGCCGGCATCGGCTATGTACTACTCACGAACGTCTCCGCTACGCCCCTTCAATCAAAATCGATATCGATCGTTTTTGACACGCTGTTGGATGATCTGAACGAGGAAGCGGTTTCCCAAAAGAGCCACGAGAAGTTCGTCGGCTTCTACGAGGCAAACTTCGGCCCCTTCAAGGACGACCAGTTTGAGGTGCTCATCCAAAACGGAAACCTCTCGGTCGACGTCCCCGGTCAAACCGTCTACGAGCTTCACGTGCCCGACGAAGAGGGCAAGCGCTACTTCCGGCTCACGGACACGATCGCGGTTTCCTTCGAAACAGACGAAGCCGGTCAGCCAATTCTTATGAAGATGTATCAGTCCGGGATGACTTTCGAAATGCCGCGCGAAGGCGTCGAAGTCGTCACAGAGCTTCCGCTAGAGGATTTCGATCGATTGGTCGGCCGCTATAGCGACCCTGAAGCCGACATCAACCTAGAAGTACTTGTGCAGAACAATCGCTTGGCCCTCGATGTGCCAGGCCAGATGATCTTCGAGCTACACCTTCCCGACAGTGAGGGCAAACGCCACTTCCGCGTCACCGACAAGGTCGCCGTTCAATTCAATGTAGACGAGAGCGGCGTGGTCACCTCACTAACCATGTTCGAAGAAGGCGGGACGCGTGAAATTAGTCGCGTCGACGCTCATGCCGACAGCACTGCCTCGGAGCTTCCGAAACTCGACGAGTTCTTCGAAATCTACAAGCAGAGCGGGCGAGCACAATTGCTGCTCGAACACGGTACCTATCGCACCAACGGAACGATCAGGCTCGCTCAATCCGGAATCGAAGGCACCTACGTCTACGAGGCCAGACAAAATCCCCCGGCCTATTGCCTGCGCGTAGACTTGGGCAAATTTGGACAATCGGAATTAGGTTCGGATGGGAAGCGCACTTGGACCTATGACCCACTACATGGTTTCGTCGAGCATTTCGGGGACCGCAGCCAGCAGATCATCAGCGAGCACCCCTCGATAGCGGGAGGAGACTGGCGCAAGGCCTTCGACACCGTCGCCGTGAGCGCGCGAAAGCAAATCGAGGAGCGGGCAGTACTCGTACTCGAATGCAAGCAGGGTGATCTACCGACGCGAACCATGTACGTCGATGAGTCGACCGGCCACATCACGGGTATGGATTACAAGTACATCGCTGGCCCTGTGCGCCTTCCGATAACGATGGAGTTCCACGACTATCGCGACGAGGCAGGCGTTCCCATCTGGCACAAGCAGATTGAGGAGAATTCCGCGACGGGCCGCACCATCATGACTCTCTCCGAGATCGAGCTGGGTGTCGAGCTAAGCTCTGATTTTCACGCCTATAAGCAAGAAGCGGACTGAGCCGTCGTCCGGCGAGCGAGAGGGATTTCCCAATAGGCGGTCCCGCTTCTCGCACATTCTGTCCTTGGCGCTAATCTCTGCCTATGAATCCGACGAATTTGTCCATCGAAGTCACGGGCCTCACCAAGCAATACGACGATTTGCTTGCGGCCGATCACCTGGACTTTCAAGTAGCCGGGGGAACGATACTCGGTCTTGTTGGTCCAAATGGAGCTGGTAAAACCACGTCGATGCGTTGTATGGCCGGGATCATCCCGCCAACTTCCGGCAGGTTGCTGATCGCAGGCAGGGATCTCGCTGCGAATCCGCTTGAAGCAAAGCGCGAGCTCGCCTTCGTGCCGGACACGCCCCACCTCTTCGAATACCTCACAGTCGAAGAACACCTTCGTTTCGCCGGACGCATTCACCAGCTCCCCGACGTCGAAGCGCGGATGGATCAATTACTGGAAGAGTTCGAGCTTACGGAGAAGCGCTCCCACCTTCCGGGAGCGCTGTCGCGAGGGATGCAACAAAAGGCCGCGATCTGCATGGCTTTCCTGCACAACCCCTCGGTCATTTTTCTGGACGAACCGCTTACTGGACTCGACCCGCTCGGCATTCGCAGGATGAAAAATTCGATCGTCCAGCGAGCCAAGGAACAGGGCGCCGCCATCATCGTCTCTTCGCACCAACTGGAGTTGATCGAAGAGATTTGCGATCAGATTTTCGTCATTCAAGGCGGCAAGAAAGTCATCTCCGGAACAATCGCTGAGTTACACGCACAGCTTGACGGTCTGCCAGGCGAACCGACGCTTGAGGATATTTTCTTTCACCTCACTGAGCGTCCCCAATCGCCGGCAGAGACGCTCTGATGTTTTTTCGAGCGGTCACTTACTACGCGCGCAGTACGGCGCGCAACAAAATGCTCGCCAGCCTGCGGCGACTGCGCCAGCCCAAATATCTGATTGGCGTCATCGCAATCGGTTTCTACATCTGGCTGTTTCTGTTCAGAAACGACGCGGTGGACAAGGTCCTGGGAGGCGGAGAAAAAAGACAGATTGCGTCTACCGTCTTAACTCTCGCGATGTTGGCCCAACTACTCCCCGGCTGGATCACGGGGGGCCGTGGACTTCTCTTCAACGAAGCCGACGTGCAGTTCTTGTTTCCGCGACCGTTGTCGCGGTTTCAGTTACTCATGTTCAAGCTGTTCCTCAGTCAGACCGGCGTCCTCTTCACATCCCTGTTTTTCGCCATGATCTTTGCGGGCGAAGACACGCCTTCATTCGTGCGCTTTGCCGGAGGCTTTTGGCTCCTCCAAACCACGGTTACCACGCACCTACTTCTGTTTGGATTGGTTCGAGGCCGAATCACCTCGCTTTTGCGATACCTCCCCGGCATCGCGCTCCTGTGCGTGTTTCTGATGTGCGTGATTTCCGCTTGGCTACAGACCGGAGGCATTCTCAGTCTGAGTGACGCCCTCGCCTTTACCCAGACGGCACCGCTCTCAACACTACTAGTCCCGTTCAATGCGATCACTGCTCCGGCCGTCTCCAACACAAGAGAAGCCTTCGTACTCGGATCGATCATTCCCCTAGTTTCGATTATCGGGCACCTCATCATCATTCGTTTCGCGAACCTACCATTCGAGGAACGAGCGATCGAAGTTGCATCGAAAATCAAGAACGTTCGCAAGAACGGTCTTCGAGGCCTGCGCTCAAAAAAGAAGCTCGTTTTGGCCAAGCCCGGATCGCCTTGGTCGCTCGCCGAACTCGGACCCGTTTGGAAAGCATTGGTCTGGAAGAACGTCATCAGCATTACACGCCTTTCCGGCATGGCCATGCTCGGCATCGTCGCTGGCTTTGTCCTGCTCGCCTATCTCGTCAACTCTACTGCAGGTGACTTACTAGATGGAGTCGGAGCCACTCGAGTCGGCTTCATCATGCTCGCGATCGTCGCTTACATCTCATTCCTAGGCCCCGCATTAATTCGCGTCGACCTGCGCATCGACATCCCCCACTTCGACGTCCTCAAATCCATGCCCATTCGAGCTCGCTCGCTCATCTTCGGCGAGATCATGGGTACCGTCACCATTCTTTGGGCGCTTCAAATTGTCGTCTGCGTCGTCGCTGCCGTCTTCATCGTCGAGGAAGACAATCAAGTCTTCGCTTGGAGTCTGAAAGCCCCCATTCTCGCGGCTGGCTTGATCGGACTCCTCGCTTTCAACTTCATCCTGCTCACGATGGAGAACTTAACCGCGCTTTGGATGCCTGGCTTCGTGCGCCTCGGACGTGGCGTCAAACCAAGCCTAGACCAAATGGGACCCTATATTTTGGGCGCCCTAATGAAGCTAACCGCGATGTTAGTACTGTCCATACCTGCAGGCTTAGTAGGTACAGCGGTTGGCTTCGGCGGACACTGGCTCGGCCTATCGAAACTACTGACGATTTGCTTGGGCACGATCACCGGCGCTGTCATTCTCTGCTGGGCTGGCTTGGTAGTCATTCACCTGTCCGAAAACAGATATCACCGGTTCGACATTTCGAGCGAACGAACCACTGCCGAGTAACGCAGAGCTGCCAGGCATCCCAGAAAACTAAAGACTGCTGCGCTTGATCAAAACGGTGCTCAGCTCGACAGAGACAACTCGTCCGATTAAAAAGAAAGAGCCCGGCGCATACGAAATGCGTCGGGCTCTTCTCTTGAGTTTGACCTCGTGTGACTAGTTAACCGTCGCGCTGCCCGACACGTTGAACTCGACACTCGCCTCGGCCTCGCCTTCCATCTCCATCTGACCGCCGCCAGCGCTAACGGTCACGTAGCCGTCAAGACCGATTTCGCCACCGATTTCGTAGGAGGAGAAGTGGCCGCCTTGCACGTTCCAAACGAGCTCACCTTGAAGCTCGAGAGCGAATTCGATCGTGAACTCGTCGACTTCCATCTCCATCGGCATTTCTTGATCAGCAAGTTGATTCGCGACCATATCGCCAATTTCTAGTGGAAGATCTGCCGCAAGCGTGAAGGTGATCGTGGCGACTTCGTCTGCGCCTTCACCACTAAGCTCACTAAACTTGCACTCGATTGTAGCGTCTTCCAAGCTTTCCTGAATCGTTGCGAACAACTCCATGAACTCGGCGGGAATCTCGTCCATCTTCTCCGCGTTACGTTCACGAGCACCGACGAAGTCGATGCCGGGGATCATGAGTCCACCAATAGCTTCGGCGGGAACTTCCCACGTATCTCCGACGGCAATATCTCCGCTCGGCAGCAGTCGCAGAACGTCCACTTCGACATCGAGTGAGTTCAAGAGCTTCTCTTCAACCTCAGCGTCCTCGTCGACCAGCGAACGCGTGTAGCTTTCGGTTTCGTCGTCCCAGACAAAGCGAACCGCTTGTCCTTCTAACTCATCCATAGAACTACTTTCGCTTTGGCCCCCGCCTTCAACTTCACCCGAAACTGTGCTGTAAGTACGTGTCAAATCAGTAACGCGACCGTCACTGACCGAATTGACCTGCTCTTCAAGTTCAACGCTGTAACTCAGCATGCCTTCAAGATCAGACGGATCTGCATCATCGATACCAACCGGGAACGGCTCTCCGTTCATGGTTACATCAAGTGCATCCAACACCACGGTAAACTCACCCGTGAAACTCTTGGTGAGCTTCAGCCCCTCAGCGGGACCGTACTCCATACGAGTGCCGATCGGGTTGAGTGCGAAACCAACGAGGATTGCTAGGGATAGGGACAAGCGAGTTTTCATAACGAAGCCTTTTGCGTCTCTTAGCGAAGAGAATTGTGAAGAATAGAGTTTTGGGTGGTAGTAGCAGTGTAGTGGAATTACTTGAATTCGTCGCCAAGCGCGCGGTTACGCGTAGTTCCAACAATGATTTCTAGGTTCAGCCTTTAGTCACTTGCAAATCGGCTCAATTAGCCGATTTCCGTCGTTTTGACTCACCTGCGAGAAGTTTTGAGAAGAGCGATTTGACCTCGCTCTTTTTAATCGGGCCTCCAACGACCAAGCAGGGCTGGGCCGGAAAAAGGCATGCGCGAGCCGCCGAACGAATGTCCTCGGCGGTAACCGCAGCAAATTTATCAGGCAGCCGCGAAAGATGGTCGGCCGGAAGCCCAAACCGTTCGGCGCTGATCATGTAATTGGATCGGCGCGCGGCACGCTCGAAGCCAAGGGCGTACGAACCCAGCAAGTAGTTCTGGGCGAGTTCCAACTCGCTCTCAAGAACCAGTTCGTCACAGATTCGGTGCATCTCTTCGATGAAGCCACGCAGTGCAAGCTCGAGGTGTTGCGGTGAGGTTCCAATGTAGGCAGTAAACATGCCCGGGAAGGCGCCCGCACTTGAGTGAATATCCGCGTGCACGGTGTAAGCCAAACCCATTTGATCGCGCAGCTTTTGCGAGATGCGATTTGAGAAACCGGGTCCGGTTCCAAGGATGTGATCCATTACCACGAGAGCTGTGTAATTAGGATCGTCGCGACAGACTCCCAAGTGCCCGAAATACACGTGCACCTGCTGCCGGTCAGCGGCGAAAACGTCAAAACGTGGCGCACGGTCGGGGAAGCTGAGACTCGGTCGACTCAACTTCGCCTTGGGCTTCCACGTTCGAAGTTTTCGATTGAACAACTTTCGCACTTCCTCGGGATCGACATCACCACACACCGCAATGACGGCACGAGTGGGGCACCAATTCTTCGCATGAAAGGCGACGAGGTGTTTGCGCTGAATCCGCTCGACGCTTTCCAACGAGCCGTAAACGGTCTGCCCCATCCAGTGATCGCCGTAGATCAGCTTGCGAAACAACTGACCCGTTTGTGATCGCGGATCATCGCGCTCGACCAGCAAACGATCGAGTAAACGTCCCTTGTGACGAGCGAACTTATCTGCGGGAAAGCTGGGCTCGCAAATCACTTCGCAAATGGCGCCAAGAAGAAGTTTCCAAGCACCTCCGGCGATGGAACCGCTCACTCCATTCGCATCGCCTTGCAAGCCGCCGCCTTGCGGCTCAAGCATTGCGGCGATCTCTTCCTCCGAATGACTCTGCGTGCCTTGATCCAACAAACGTCCGGTCAAACTGGCCGTGCCTTCGAGGCCAGCCTTATCCAACGAGTGACCGCCCTTGAGGTGAAGCTTGATCGCCGTAACCGGAGCGCCCAATCTTTGATCAACGAGCAACGTGGCACCGCAATCGAGTTGAAAGCGAACTGCTTGCAGTTTCGGCGCAGCAATGCGACCGCCGCTCTTCAGCTTCTTCGCCGCTCGGTCATGCCTGCGGTTATCGCTGCGACTAGTTTGAGTTCTCATTTAGGCAAACACCATCCGACCACGCGACGTTCGGGAGTTATCAATCGATTCACGCATTCTTTGATTCGAGCGGAAGTCACAGCGCCATGCCGTTTGCCTCCGTCGAACGCCATGCGCCAATCGGCGTCCACGGCATACTCGCCTAGCTCATCGCCAAGATCGGACACCGTTTCACAGTCGTACGCTTCCGCCGAAAGCAAAATCGAACGAGCGCGTTTCAATTCCGCTGCCGTCATCTTCTCCGTCGATAGGCGACTCAACTCTGCATTGATGGCAGCCTCGAGCTTCATCGGCTCCGTGTCCTGTGAACACTCGGCAAGCACCCAGAAGCTACCGCCGTTGACCCAGCATTCATTGCTGAGAGAGATGTTCGTGGCGAGCCCCTCGTCTAGGACCAAACGGCGTTGCAAACGCGAAAGGCGTCCTTGGGCGAGCACCGTCGTCACGATATCGAGCGTGTAATCGTCGTCGCTACAAACCGGACTCGTCGGCCAAGCCATGGCTAACCGTTTGGCCGCATCATCCCAGTTCATCGTGAGACGCGTTTCGCCTCGCGGTTCCACAAACAGACCAAACGGTTCAGCTTGCTTCTCCGGACCAGCTTCGATGCCACCGAAATGCTTCCGAGCGAGTGACAACGCTTTAGCTTTTGTGACATCGCCCGTGATGATCAACGTGGCGTTCGCGGGATGATAAAAGCGATCGTAGTAACCGCGCATATCGTCCACGGTCATCGACTTCAGCGTTTCCGCATAACCAATCACGGGCCAACGGTAGGAGTGCCGCGGAAACATCGACGATTGAATGCGCTGAGTCAAAACCCGCCAAGGGTCGTCCTCGCTCATTGCCAATTCTTCGAGAACCACCGACCGTTCGGCGTCGAATTCGGCCGGGTCGAGTGACAAGCTTTGCATGCGATCCGCTTCGATCTCTAGCGCCTGCTCCCAGCGATCCGAAGCCATCTCGAACCAGTAACCGGTGTGGTCATAACTCGTGAACGCGTTGTTGTGCCCACCAAGTTCAGTCGTAATGCGATCGACCTCGCCCTTGCCGAACTTCGACGTTCCTTTGAACATCATGTGCTCGAGGAAATGCGAAACGCCGGCCATCGATTCGTTCTCAGTTCGCGAACCGACGCCATACATCAAGAGCGTGGAGACGACGGGATCGGAATGGCGCTCAGCCACAACCACCCGCATACCGTTGCGCAATCGCGATTCGCTAACGGTCGCGCCGCCGAGCTTCATGGGCTGTACAGCTGCCCGCCACTGTCGATTATCGAATCGCATTTTCATCGAGAACGCCTCCGAGCGCCATTTTGTGGTCCGCCAGAACGGGCTCCGCGCCCGCCGCCAAACTGATTCGGTCGTCCGCCTTTTTGTGCTCTCGATTTAGGCGCGCCGGGCGACTTTCGTCGACCCTCAGATTGCTCGCCCTCTTGCCGCGTTCCCTCGGCCAGTTCGCGCAGGATTTTCACTTCGGAGCTCTTCAATGCACGCCAGTGTCCGACTTTCAATCCGCGGTCGGTCAACTCGCCGATCCTAATCCTCTTCAAGGCGCTGACCTTCCAACCAAAGCGCGCGAAGATTCGACGCACCTCGCGGTTCTTGCCTTCGTGCAATGTGACGAGCAGTGTCGACTGTCGCGCACTGCGCTTTTTAACAAGCACGCGCGCGCCCGCAGTTTTACCGTCCGAAAGGAAAATGCCCCCGCGAATCTTCATTAGCGATTCGTCATCGATCTGCCCAATGATCTTCACCATGTAGGTTTTCGACACTCCGTACCGGGGATGCATCACCAAGTTGGCAAAGTCTCCATCGCTGGTCAAAATTACAAGGCCAACCGTATCTTCGTCGAGCCGACCGACCGTATAGATGCGGCCCTTGTTGCGATCCGTAACCATGTCGATCGCGCGCAACTTGGACTCGCGTCTCTCGTTGGTGCAGACGACGCCCGCAGGCTTATTCAGCAGGTAATAGCGCCGATTGACCTTATCCGGCTTCAAGATGCATCCGTCGATTTCGACACGCTGCGCTTCAGGATCCACAATGGTTCCAAGCTGAGTAATGATCTCTCCGTCGATCATCACTTTGCCTTCGGTGATCAGTTCATCACAACGCCGACGCGATGCAATGCCGTGATCGGCCATGTACTTATTCAATCTTATCATTCCACTGTCTCGTTCTTTGACTCGTCGTTTCACGAGTCATCTAGCTAGTTCGTTTTACTAGCGGCTACCGTCTGTCAAACTAACCAGGCTGATCGCATCACTCGTTGAACTCAGTCGGTATTCACCGATTGAGGCCGGAATAAGCCATGTTTCACCGCGGGACAAGCTCAGTCGCTGTTGTCCATCAGCGGATTCCAAAATTCCCGTCCCGTCGACGACAACCAATATTTCAAATCGGTTGCGTGTACTAAATTCGGCGCTGCCGCGCACTTCAATCGTATCGAGGGCGAAGTAATCCGTGTGTGATTGGCGTGCGCGGAGGAGCGTTTCACCAACGGGCTCTCCGACAACATTGACGGGCGGGCGCGAGCGCTGATCGAAGGCGATCACTTCAAGCGCTTGGCGAAGATGAGTCTCGCGCGGTGCTCCGTCCAAACCCATTCGGCCCCAATCCCAAACGCGATAGGTCGTGTCCGAGTTTTGCTGTACTTCGAGCAGCGTGACTCCCGCACCGATCGCGTGAACCGTACCGCCCAGTATGGTGATGCAATCACCGGCTTTTATTTCAAAGCGCTGGAGCAATTGTTCAACCGTTCCATCCGCGGTACTCGCCTCGAACTGCTCCCGCGTCACTCCCGGCTTCAACCCGGAGTAAATCGCCGCGCCGGGTTCGGCCGCCAAGATGTACCAAGCCTCAGTCTTGCCCTCCGACCCGTTTCCCAAACGCAACGCCGCTTCATCGTCCGGGTGCACCTGAATGCTTAGCGACAGACTTGCATCGATGTACTTCACAAGTAGCGGGAAACGGCCTTTCGAACTCAGCGAAGAGACGCCCAAAATGGACTGGGCATCCGTCTCGAGCAATTGGCGCAGCGTCGTTCCAGCAGGCGCACCTTCGGCCGCAACCGAGTTCTCTTGCTCTCGGTCAACGACCTCCCAGGTCTCACCAACCATCGTTTCAGGTGGGAGCTCAAAGCCAGGCGCAGTCGCCAAATTACGACCGCCCCATACCTTCTCTAGAAAAATGCGCTCAAAGCGAATAGGGACCGAATTCATAGCTTACCGTGGGACGTCGTCGCGACGTGGGGGCGGAATAGAGTAGTGAGCGGGCCGCTTTTGTACAGCGAATGCGGCCTAATCTGCTGAAACCTTGTTCTGCGTTACCGGGACACCCTCAGTGGGCAGCGAGAAGGCGTTTCGCTTCGGCGTGAGCGGTTTTGTGCCCGCCTCCTCCGCCGATCATGTCGGCGATTTCGAGCACGCGCTTCTCGCCCTCCAATTCGCCCACAATCGTCCGCCAGCGCTCGCCGTTTTGCTCCTTCGAAACCTTGAGGTGCATGTCGGCTGCGGCAGCGATAGCGGGTAAGTGCGTGACGCACAGGACCTGATCGCCGATGGCCAAGGTTCTCAAATGCGCGGCGACTTTGGGCGCTAAGTGGCCACCAACCCCCGAGTCGATTTCGTCGAAGACGAGCGTGCGCTCGCCTCGCCCAGCGGGTGCTGGCCCGACCGAGAGCACGCTCCGCAAGGCCAACATAATGCGGGCCGCTTCTCCTCCCGACGCGACGAAACGCAACGGTCGCACAGGCTCTCCCGGATTGGCACCCAACATAAACTCGATCCGATCGATGCCGTTCGGACCAAAGCGATCGAGATCATCTTCGGCTTCGCGTTGAACGATTTGAACTTCAAAGACAGCGGCGTCCATTCCGAGATCGCTAAGCGCTTTCATCACCGATGTTCGCATTCGCGGTCCCAGTTTGGCTCGCGCTTTGGAAAGCGCCTTCGCGCTCTTCTCCAACTCTTTGCGCAAGGCCGCGATCTCGCCATCGGCTCCCTCGCGACTCTCTTCGGTTTGTTCCAGAGTTTCGATCTCAAGCCGCAGTTCGCCTGCAATCTCAATCAGTTGCGTTTCGTCACCGGAATACTTGCGCTCCAATCGATCGAGCTCGGCAAGTCGCAACTCAACCGCCTCCAATTGCGTCGGATTGGCTTCCACGCCGTCGGCGAAAGAGACCAGCGACATGCACGCGTCTTCGAGATGGGCAATGGCATCGCGCAGACTTACGTGGGGCGCGGTCAGAGCGCTAATCCTGTCGCACCATCGATCGAGAAGGTTCTCTGCGCTGCGCAATCGGTCGATAGCCGCACCTTCTGCTTCAGATAAGGAATCGATCACGCTCGACAATTCGCGGCCCAAGTCTTCCGCACTGCGAAGCAATTGCCGCTCTTCAACGAGTTCGCCGCGCTCGCCTAATTTGAGTTCCGCACCCTCGAGCTCATCGCACTGAAAGCGTAAATCTAAAAGCCGGCGTCGACGCTCCGCTTGGGAGGTTTCGAGCGCACGTGCTCGTTCAACTGCATCGCGCCAAGCGGATCGGGCCGCACGATACTTTTCGAGCAAGACTCGATGCTCGCCCATCGCGTCGACTAGTCGCAATTGTTCGGCCGGTTCCAACAGCCGTTGGTGTTCGTTCTGACCGTGAATCTCAAACAGCATCGTCGCCAAACCGGAAAGCGCACGGCGCGTAACCGAACGATGGTTCACGTAAGCGCGCGTGCGTCCATCCAAACCCAAGGTGCGCGAAAGGACAAGTTCGCGCTCCTCATCGTCCTCTTCCCACTCGGCCAAGATCTCCGGCATGTTCTCTTCCAACCAACCCGACACGCGCTGCGTCAGCGGACCAGAGATCAAAGCGAATCGCCCCTCGACTCGCGCGCGCTTCGCACCGCGCCTCACCCAATCGGCCGGTCCGCCCTTAGGACGCTGACCCAACAAGGCTTCTAGCGAACCCACCAACAGGCTCTTGCCCGATCCCGTTTCGCCAGTGATGGCGTTGAGTCCGGGTCCAAAGGAAAGTTCCAGCTCGTCAATCAGAGCGAAGTCGCGAATCAATAGTTCAACCAACATAGTCGGCTAAGGATCGCACCTCGCCCTTCGAGGCGCCAGTCTGGACCCGTAATTCGATTGCCGAGTGAGTTCCGCTCTTGAAATCGCTTCGAATCGGCTATTTAGAAGTCGCAGACGCCCTATTCGATCAATCCGGCAACTCAAGCTCGTACAGCACTTTGCCGTCGGCACCCGAAAGTAGCGCAACGTAGTTGCGCCCGGTTTCGGCGAACTGCCCGCCCACCACGGCTTCGTCGAATCCGTCTCCGTCGATGTCCGTGAGAGCGCAGGCTGCGATCCCCAACCAATCCCCGACGCGATTCTCGGTGTATTCCCAGAGCAGTTCGCCGTCAGCGCTTGAGTACAGGCGCACGTATCCTGGCGCAGCACCTTCGGGATTGCCGTCTTTGATCGCCACCGGTTTGAGTCGAATCCCCGCACTTTTAATTCGCCCCGGCGCCGTGATCAACAAGCCGGCGTCGTCAGCCGATGAACTCAAGTTCAAGGATTCGATTGCAAACCCAAAACGGTCGCCGTGATACGTGCCGCGCAATCGCAAAGCTTCGCTGCCTTCACGATCAAACAGAACCACAGTGCCCGAATCTTTTGTATCGGGATTACCGATAGCCACGACATGCTCCCCCCCAACGTTAGGCATAACCCGGATGGGGTAACTGTGCGGCACACCGCCACCGACAGTCGCGAATTCCCCGAGCGACTCTCCGGTCTCACCACTGAAACGCAACACGGTTGGCACCCAACCGCAACCGAGCAATAACTCCGAATTGGATTGGCCTGCCTTACTCGGAAGCGCAGCAATCGAAAACCCCATCAGGTCCGGCTCGCCGCCATCCAGGAATTCGACCAGGCGCTCTCCAGTCCTGGTGGAGACGACGCAACCCGACGATTGCTGATTGTTCTGTGACTTTCTGAACTTGGGAAGCGCCGTCGCGAAGTCTTCCGCACCATCGCCGTCAACGTCACCAAACGAAGCTAGCCCCCAACCGAAAGTCCCGCGTTCACCCTTTACCGTTGAAATGGGCTCGTTTTTCGATGACCCGAAAATCGCGACTTCTCCGAGAAGTGGCGCGCCGACAGCCAACGCAAACGCAGCTTCGCCTTCCAGCTTCAAAGCACACAAACTCCAACCGAAGTCTCGGCTGCCCTTCAACATCCGCAGAACCGAGCCATCCACTCCCGATACGATTAAGACGCGGGCGCGTTCGAACTCACCAATGGCAAAATCCGAGCTGCCGTCACCGTTCCAATCTCCGATGGACTCCAAGCTCATGGCTCGGTAAATCGGCTCTCGACTTGGCCCGCAACCGATAACCAGAAGCGTTATGCAGAGAGCCCATCCAAACCATTGTTTTCGATGAAGCGTCGTTCCCATAAATTCATTCTCCGCCCTCGGCTTCAAAAAAGCCAGACACCGAGGCGTGTCAATCGTCACGTAGCGCCACAATCGGATCCAATCGCGCCGCACGACTTGCCGCGGGTAAGCCCGCCAAAGTAGCCGTAACAACAAGCACTCCGAAGGCCAATGCGAGCAGATCGTTGCTCGCGCTCGGCTGCAAGATGATTTGATCGCTAAACCGGAGCGGACCCAACAAAGCGATTGCTGCCTGTCCCAGCGCGACCCCCAAAACGCCACCAAAAACGCACAAAAGTAGGGTTTCGAGCAAAACCTCAGCTCGAATTCGACCGGGTGTAGCCCCCAGCGCTTTGCGCAAGCCCAGCTCGGCTGTGCGCTCGGAAACGGAGATACCCACGACGTTGGCGGCTCCCAGACATCCGAGTACCAGCGCCAGGATGGCGATGGCCATCACGAGAAGCTCTAGCCCAAGACTGACGTACTTAACCTTCGCAACGAAGGCCGTGTTCTCCTTCACATCCAAAGCGCGATCGTCTGTCGGATCAAAGGAATAGATCGTCCCCAGCGCCTCCCTAATCTCGGTTACGGCTTCGCTGGCGCGCTCAGTGCTGATCGGTGCGAAGGCAATCGAGCTGACGTAGCGCCCACCGTTATCGCCCATCGCCATTGCGGTGGGATACGGAATCAGAAGCGAGTAAGCGAACGATGCTTTGCTCTGAAACACACCGATAATTTCAAACCGTGTACCGCGAGCATCGATGCTCTCACCCACAGGACTGCGGCCATCGAACATGCCGTCGATGAGTTGACGACTGACCAAGGCCACTTCGATTCCGCCCGTTTCCTCCTGCTCGGTAAACCACCGTCCACTGTCGAGTTTTAGATCCGTAACGTGTTGGTATTCGTATCCGACACCGGTAACGGTTGCCCACGGCCAACTGCGATTGCTGGCGAAAACGGGGCCGCCACGACCGGGGCGGTAAGTTGGCGCTAAACCGTCAATTGAAGGGCATGCATCGCGAATTTGCCCGAGGTCCGCATAGCGAATTCGAACGCTGCGCCCCGACCTCGATCCGCCTCCACCGCCACGTCGAGCGCGTTGCGGCTCGACGATAAACTCTTTGCTGCCCATGCCGCGCAGAACTGCGGCCGTCGCCTCGGGTACCGAAGTCGCATAACCTTGCAAGACGAGCAAAGCCGCGGCTCCGAACGTCACCGAAAGCGCAGTGAGAATGGAGCGCATGGGATGCGCACCCAAACTGCGAAGCGATTCGACAAACAACGTGCCGAGACCTGGACGATTGCGGCGACTCATAACGCTGCTCCGTGCAACGCGACAACAACGGAGATTCGCGCAGCTCGAATTGCCGGCCAGATTGCGGCAATCGCGCTCACAACAAATAGTAATGCTGCCGGCAACCAAGCTGCTGCAAACTCTGCTCGCGGAGCCGCGAAACCATCGGGGAGGTCAACGGTGCCGAGGAATTCGACACTGATAAATCCAAGACCAAAACCGAGCACGCCCGACATCAAACAGACGAGCGAGGCCTCGAGAAACACTTGTGCGAAGATCCAACGGCGCTTACAGCCAAGTGCGCGTCGCAAGCCAAACTCAAAGGTTCTCGCGGATACCGACATCAAGGTGACGTTCGCGACGCCGACGGCCCCGAGCAACAAGATCAGTGCGCCAACAGCGATAAGGAAGTTTTCTAAACCTCCAAATACGGAGTCGATTTGGGTCTTGCGCTCGATTGCATCGAAATACGGAACGAGCGTGTTTTCGTTAGCCGGGTCAAAGCCATGTCTACGACCCAAGATGGTGCGCATCTCCGCGAGCGCCTCGTCCTTTAGCTCGGGCGTCAAAGGCCTCATCACAAAGAACTGGAATCCCTGAGGCGACATCCGTTCCCACGTGGTGAATGGCAAAAAAACGACAGTACGTGTGCTTGTGTAAATTTGATCGCCAGCCAACTCGAGATCGGAGACAGCGCCGATCACTCTCAGCTTTCTCACAACAGAATCGCGCGCATCGCCGCGGTTGAAGATCAGCTCGATCTCTTCCCCAATAAACGGTTCCTCATCGAACAGCGTCTTGCGCAGCCCATAACCGATCACGCAGACCGGCAGCTCTTTCTCAATGTCGTTGTCGTCAATCCATCGACTGCCTGGCTCTAACGGAACGTTGACGATATCGGAGTACTGGGGCTCGACACCAACCGCGGAACCAAAAGTCATCTCATTGCCGTGCATCACCCGAATGAACCAATTGTTCGCTTTCGGAGAAATCGAATCGATTGCTAGTGCCCCCGCCGTGATGGCTTGCATGTCTTCGGACTCCATTCTTACGAACGAGTCGTTGCGAACATCCCCCCGAGAGGTAGTCGCGCGATTGACGCGCAAGAGCACAAAGGATTCGCCCAACGCCTCGAGCGCATCTCGCTGCGTCGATTCGAAACCTCGTCCAACCGCTACCAAGACAAAAACGGAGGCGACGCCCCACACGATACCGGCCGCCATCGGTACGACGCGGCGCGCCTCGCGTGCGATCGAAGTGATCGCTTCGATCAATAACGCGAAGGGGCCGATTGCTTAGCGCCTTCCCGCTACCGGAAGCAGTACTAAATCGCCTTCGCTGACTCCGCTCGCAAGTTCCGTCATCAAGCCATCCGAAAGTCCCAACTCGACGGTGACGAGCTCAGTGCGATTGCCGTTGAGTAAACGCTCCACTTGCCAAGCGTCACCTTCTCCGCGATGCAAGGCGCGGTGCGGCAAAGTCAAAGCACCATTGTGGCGGTCGACGATGAGCTTGATATCGGCCGTCATATCCGGCTTCAAAAGCTCATTCGGATCCTCGACCGATACGCGAACCAAGAAAGTCACGATCCCATTGTTATCGACGGATCCTGCCGGAGCGATGCGTTCGACCAGTCCGTCTAACGAATGTCCCCGATGTGCATCGACAGTAATCAATGCCTGCATACCAACCTCGATTCGACCGAGATCAACCTCATCGACTCGCGCTTCGACATACATTTCCGAGAGGTCGCCGAGCGTCATCATCTGAGTCGCGTTGCCGCCCGCAGTTAGGATCGAGGACACGCCGTCGCCAATCTCTTTGCTGCGTATAAGCACGACGCCATCGATTGGCGACCGGATCGTCGATTCCCGCAGTGCGGTTTCTCCGCGTTCAACGGCCGCGTTGGTTGCGTCGAGATTGGCAGTCGCCTCGGCGATCGATGCGGCCAAGACGGGCAGGTTGGCGCGCGCTTGTTCAAGCCGGAATTCAATGTCGGCGAGGGCGCGCGCGGCTTCATCGCATTGAACCAAGGTCACGTCGCCTGATTTAAAGAGCTGATTCAATCGATCTGATTCGCGGCGGCGGAATTCCAACTCAGGATCTTCCAGTCGAACCTGCGCTTCGACCAACCGAGCTTCGGCGGCCGCTAATCGAGCGCGTGCAGAGGCTTGATCGGCTCGTTGTTGGGCGAGTTGCGCCTCGGTTTGCTCGCGATCGAGCTCAGCCAAGATCTGGCCTTGCGCAACCACATCGCCTTCATCCACCATCAATTCCTTGATCAAACCGCTCGCCCGACTCATGACAGCGACGCGGGCCAAGGGCTCGATTCGTCCACTCGCACTGACGCCGTCAATCAAATCACGCACTTCGACCGTAACGATACGACTCGAATCGATGCCTTCCGTTTCTGTGTTGGAAGACTGTGTGGTCCACCATCCATAGCCGGCCAATGCGCCAACCACCAAAAGGACTAGGAACCCCGTCAAACTAGCCCCACGCCTCGAACCTTCGCGTTTGTGCGAAAGACTGTTGCTCTTCATACCGCTATTCATCACTGCTACTTGTGTCTTCAATGCGTTGCACTGCCCATGGTTTCTACTTCCGGTGCTCCGTCGAACTCGATCTTGCCGTCTCGCAACGAGATCATTCGTTTGGCTCGTTTCGCCAATCCGAAATCGTGAGTAACCATGATCAAGGCGCGCTCTTCGCTGCGAAGCTCATCGAACAAATCCAAAATTTCGAGTCCCGTTTTTGTGTCGAGATTTCCGGTCGGCTCGTCCGCCAGCAAGATCGCTGGATTCGTCACCAAAGCCCTGGCGATCGCCACGCGCTGACGTTGCCCTCCCGATAACTGAGTTGGGTTGTGCCCCATGCGGTCGGCAAGTCCTACTCGTTCGAGAACTTCCGTGGCTCTTTGCCGACGCTCTTTCGCGGGCACACCAGCGTATACAAGCGGAAGTTCGACATTCCGGCGCGCCGTGGCACGAGGCAAAAGATGAAAGCCTTGAAAGATGAAACCGATGCGTTGATTGCGAATCCCCGCTAGTTCGGATTGAGACAGTTCGACGACGTCGATTCCGTCCAATCGATAACAGCCGGAGGTCGGTGAATCGAGACAACCCAAAATCTGCAGCATCGTCGACTTGCCACTTCCGGACGGCCCGACGATCGCGACGTGTTCGCCGTAGTCGATGCGAAGATCCACTTCGTCCAGAGCGCGGACCGTTTCGCCGCCGAGCAAATAGTGGCGAGAAATGGACTCGAACTCGACTGCAGCGCCGTTGGCGGTCGTAACTGCTCGTTCTTTGGATTGGATGTTCGTCATGGAATGTACGCCGTTCGGTGGAGCATTCTATCTCCACTCCGGCACTAGGCGAGCTTTGCTTATATAGCAAACTGAGCCCATACCATGCCTGACGTCGCACACTCGCAGCTTCCTTCAAAGGATGCCCCAATCTTCAAGCGAACCCGAACCTATCCCTATTCGTCTTCTCCGAGATATCCGACGTCGCGCAGTTTGTCAGCCAAGTCTTCCGGCAAGACGCCCTCCTCGCGGGGAAGCCTCGCTCCCTCTTGCTCTAACTTGCGCCACAACTTACGTGCGGCTTTTAAGCGCTGATCGGAACCATGCAATTCGAGCGCCTTGCGCTCCAACGGGTCGGCCTCTAAATCGAACACGAACGGAGTTTCACCGGGACGATTCCGAATGACCTTGTGATCGCCGGCGTGCAAGCCCTGCATCGGTTCGCGCTTATGTCCCATCACCGGTCGACCAAAAATCAAATCCATCGGGGCCGCTCTAAAAGGCAGAGTTCCTGTTGGAGTCAGCAACGGCACAAGGCTTCGCCCCCAGAACGGAACTGTGGGTGCGATCTCGCAAAGCTCCAAGATCGTTGGAGCCAGGTCGACCAAACTGACCAACGCGTCGTTTTGCGTGGAGCCATTGATTCGGGACGGGAACCGCAGAATCAATGGGACCTTGACGACCTCTTCATAGAGCGTCTTGTTATGACCGAATCGGCCATGATCAGCGAATTCCTCGCCGTGATCCGCCGTGAACACAATCAACGTATCGTTCAAACGACCGACTGCATCCAGCGCGTCGAGCAACTTCCCTACGTTGTAATCCGTGTAACGAATCTCACCGTCATACAGAGCGATGATGTGTTCGGCGTCGCGCTTGGGATTGGGCAGTTTCGCCGCAATCAACTCGGGGATATTGGTTCCGTCGACATCGCCTTGGTAATCGGGATCGAAGAGGTCGAACTCGGCGGGCGGTTCATAGTCGTAGTGCACATCCCAAAAATGAACGAAGGCGAAAAAGCGTTCGTTCGGCTTCAAAACATCAAACCAAGCCGAAAAGCGAGCTACCACTTCGTCGCCTGTATGACCGCGATGAGAAGCGTCTTCCATAGCGCGCAACTCGCTACGCTCGCGTTGTGTACTGGCTCCAAAGTTCGTGGCCTTCACGCCTACGCTCGTGCAATCCTCGTAAATTTCGAAGCCACGACCGAAGCCAAAATAGGGATGCAAGTTTGGTCCGGAGAAGAAGCCTGCCGTTCTCCAGCCGGAACGTTTGAAGCTCTGCGCAATCAAAGGCCTCGACTTGTGTAGACGACTTGAGGCGCCCTTCACACCGTGAATTTCATCGGGTTGCCCCGACAGCATGGCCATGTGTGCTGGAACCGTCCAACTGGTCGTGCTGATCACGCGCTTGAACAAAAGCCCTTCGTTCGCGAGCCGCTGATCAATGTTCGGCGAGGTCAACACATCCGGTTGCAACGAACTGCGATAGCCATAACTGGATAGATGATCGGCGCGCAAACTATCGACGCTAATGAGCAACACGCCCGTCGGCACTCCGCTCGAGTCGGATTGCTTGCTGCCGCCGCACGCGGATAAGAACGCCGCCACGATCAACGCTGCCGAGTGAACCATTGCCGTTTGCATTAGACCGCTAACTCCTGTGGCGCCAGTGTTTCAGAGGATTCGGCGTCGAGAGCATCTCGCTCGGCCTCCGGTTGAAAGAGATCGCAGACCAAGATCAGCGCGAGTGGCGCGTGGTGAATCAGAAGGCGTGCGAGAGAAACATCCATCAATCGCTCCCAGGCTCCGTTCTTCCAACCCGTCGCCACGTAGGCGCCGAAGACCATGCACAGACTGGCAAGCACCCAAAGAAACGGAAGTGCGCGACGAATGCGTTGTTCGCGTGTGAATCCGGAGAATTGAGCGACATACCAAATACACCAAATGAGCGGACACAGCCAAAGTACGCCCCACAATCCGGTATCTGCGAGTTGAGCGAACATGCGCTCGCCGATGGCCAAAGCACGCTCGAACCCGGCCGAGAGCGAGCTCAAAACTCCTGCTGACAGGTACTCTTCGCCTGCGCGCACAGTCATATCGCGCGCAACCCACTTCCATAGCAAGCCGGTTAAGACCAACACACTGGTCAGCCCTACTAAGGCGCGGCGGGCGCTCCCCAAGCGAGTCATCTTCGGAACAAAGCAGGCAACCAGCGCCGACATTCCAATCATCAGCGGAGCGAAGAGCATGCCTTCGTTCTTCGTCAAAACGGCGCCGATGCCAACGATCGCCGCCAATCGCCAGCGCGAGGTAGCACTCGCACCTCCACTACTCAACGCATCGAGCACGAGCGCGGCTAGGGCGGTTAGGAATAATGCGAGCGGTATATCAGCCAACGCTGTATCCGCACCGAGCCCGTACGAACCCGCCTGCGCATCGAGCACCGAAAAGCATGGCGTCGTCGCTAGAACCAAAGTCAAACACGTGGCAACCAATGGCGGAGCGCGTCGACGCGCATAACCATAGAGCACGCACAAAAGAGCGAGCAGGTAAGTGGGAAATACGATGCGCAAACCTTCGTCGCGATCGCCACCGAGTTGAAGCGACAAAGCGAGAACTGCAGAGACCAGCGGCGGATAACTCGGGTGCGCGTCGGCCCATTCAGGACTCTCGATTCGCTCGGGAACCGGTGTGAATTCGTCTGCTGTCCATTGCGCGTGCAAAACCCATCGACGCAATGCATCGATACTCCAAACGGGGCGTTGCAGGGCGAACCAAAATGAAAGCAGGACCAGCGGCAGGACTGGAAAGAAGCCTATCCACGCACGCATGGCCGAATTGGAAGCGGTTTTACCTTTGCGCTCGCCGCGCACGCCCTTGAGTAATCCGAGAGTCGGCAGCAAGAGCAGTGGGATGATCACGAGCGGACTGAAAAAGCCCAAGGCGCCCACTGTGATCGTTAGAAATCCGAGCCAAGCAGTTCCCGATGCGAACGCCAGTCCGAATCGTTCGGGCCCCGAAGCCGCTTTGAACTGCAAGCACGCGAGCAATCCGTAACCAGAGAGAATCAGAATGGCGACAACAGCAATTGAAGGCCAGCAAGAGTCGATCATCGCTCGCCTTCCTTCACGTTCGTGTCGGCCATAGCGGGCGTAATTGGAACCGCTGTCCAGCCCTGCCCGGGACGCAACGACAGGAATAGGGTCGCGCCTCGCTTGGCCGCTTTCGCCAAACGCTCCGGACGTTTCATTCCGGGCGTCGTCTGTTCGATAACCTGCATCGGCCAGCCCACGTGGATAGCCGACGACATCAATACATTTGAAAACTTGCCGGTATAGGAAAGCACGATGCGCTCGTGTCCATCGGCGCGTGCTTTCAAAATTGCGCGCTCAAGATCCCCGATTAGTTCTCCGGCTTCTGGACCGTAAATCATCGAACGACGGACAATCGTTTGTTTGCG
>JBLINP010000042.1:0-22218 GCA_047639415.1 Planctomycetota bacterium
GATCCTTCGGCCGCGGTTAGCGATATGCTCGACCACGCCGCTCGTTTTCGAGGCAAGCAATTGCGCGGAGCGATGGTTCTCTTGTCGGGCGAGGCCACGGGCAACACCACGGATGAACATTCGAAGGTGGCCGCCATCGTCGAGATGATTCACCTGGCGACATTGGTTCACGATGACATTTTGGATGGCGCTGAAGTGCGTCGTCGCGTGGCGTGCGTGAATCAGCGCTGGAACAATCAAGTGGCCGTGCTGCTTGGCGACTATCTCTATTCGCGCGCCTTCGCGCTTTCTACGACGCTCTCTTCGCGTTTGTGCAGTTCGCTCTTGGCCCAAACCACGAAAACGATTTGCGTGGGCGAGATCGAGCAGAGCACATTGCGCTACGACTTTGAGATGACGCAGGACCGCTACGAAGGTGTTTGCGGCGCGAAGACGGCTAGTTTGTTCGCTGCGGCTTGTGAGCTTGGTGCGCGCTATCCGAACGGCGACGAACAAGCTGGCGCAGTGATGCGTTCGGTCGGTTGGAACATGGGACTCGGCTTTCAAATCATCGATGATTACCTCGATGTCACCGCCACCGAAGAGGTCGTGGGCAAGACGGTCGGCTGTGACGTGGAAGATGGCAAGGTCACTTTGCCGGTGCTGCACGTCTACAAGTCAGCCAGCGAATCCGAGCGCGAACGAATTCGTGAAATCTACACACAACCCGATCTTGAGAATCGTATGGACACACTCCGTGAGTCTGTGAATCTCGAGGCGGGACTCGTCTTTGCGCGAGCGCGCGCAATGGAACTGATTGAAAACGCACTCGGATCTCTGGGCACATTGCCCGAGAGTCAGGCGCGAACGTCGATTGAGTCGATCGGCGAATTTTTTCTGGATCGCAACTGGTAGCGAAGCTTGTCCTCCCACCAGAGGTTGAGTTTCAAAAAAAACATGAACAGCATCGGGACGGTTCTTCGTCTTCAATTCGCTTCCGCAACCGCACGGCTTGGGGCAGTCATTCTTTGCGCTTCCCTTGTAGCTTGTTCGGAACGTCCGCTCGATCGCGTGATCACGGACGTTCGAACACGCACCGTCGCCGATCATCCTTCGATGGTGGCTACGAACGCACAACGATTTGGCGGAATGCCGGGTAAATCGAGCACGACGAGCCAGGATCGCCAAAGTGGATCGGGATCGGAGACGCCCAATATGGGCTTCATTTGGGACACGCCGGAAGGCTGGACGGCCAAGGCGCCGACTTCGATGCGGGTCGCGAATTTTCAGGTTGGCGAAACTTCGGAGGCGGAGTGCTACCTGACCGTTCTGGCGGGAATGGGCGGAGGGCTGGTCAGCAACGTCAATCGCTGGCGTGAGCAGATCGGTTTGCCCCCTCAATCGGAGGCCGAAATCTTGGCGCTGCCCCAGCGACTGCTGTTCGGTAACGAGGCGACCATCATTGAGTTGGAGGGAGCCTTCAAAGGCATGGGCGATGTGGCCGAAGCGGGCTACGGCTTGCTGGGCGCCATCCTTTCGATGAGCGAAGGCACCTTGTTCGTCAAACTCACTGGACCGATCGAAACCGTGCGCGCTAACCGCGCTGAGTTCGACCAGTTCTGTGATTCCCTCGATAAGAAGATGCCGGGCGCGCCGGAACACGATCACGCTCCGCGCGCGGGTCAGCCGCAGCCTGGCGAGACGCCGGCCGCTTCACCAGCTGGGACGACGAGCGCTTCATCGGGTGGTTTGGCCTGGGACGCTCCGAACGGCTGGGAAGAACAACCGGCGCGTTCGATGCGCGTCGTTAGCTATCAAATAGGGACGGTGAGCGGATCCGAGTGCTACATCACTGTGCTCGGTGGCGATGCTGGTGGAGTGGAGGCGAACATCAATCGCTGGCACACACAGGTTGGCTCGGAAGAGCTTAGTCCGGCGGAGATTGCAGACCTGCCAATGCTGTCCATCTTGGACGTGCCTTCGCCCTGGATGGAAGCCTATGGAGACTTCAGTGGCATGGGTGCCGAAGATCAGTCGGACGCGGGCATTTTGGGGGCCATTTGCAATCTGGGTGACCAAACGCTGTTTATCAAAATGTTGGGCTCGAGTGAGCTTTTGAAAGCGGAACGGACAAACTTCATTCAGTTTTGTGAATCGCTGAGGGTCGAGTAGTTATGCGTAAATTGGCCAATTTTTTTGCGTCGTACGGTCTGGCTGTCGGACTGTTGTTCTTGCTCTTCTTGCTGACCTTATTCGGCACTTTGGAGCAGCAATACGAAGGCTTGTATGAGGTGCAGAAGAAGTACTTCAACTCGCTGTATCTCATTCACGACCTGGGCCCGATCCCGTTGCCCTTGCCGGGCGCGGTCACCGTGCTCACGTTACTGGCCTTCAATCTTTTGCTGGGCGGTTTCATTCGCATTCGCAAGACGGCGGCGACGGCCGGCGTCTTAGTCGTACACGTTGGAATGGCGATGATGCTGATGGCGGGCCTCGTCAAGCTCACGGTTGCTGAAGAAGGTCACTTGACGCTCTACGAAGGCGAGCGCTCGGACGAGTACGTGAGCTACTACGAGTGGGAAGTAGCGATCTTTGACTTCTCGGAGAGAAACGACATCGAGGAATTCATCGTTGGTCATGAAGACGTAGTCGACTTGATCGATGGTCGCGTGGGCAAGTTCAGCCACCCCGATTTGCCCTTTGACTTTACGCTCTCGCACTTCGTCCCCAACGCTCGTCCGATGCCGAAAGGCCCGATGTGGGAAACGACTAACCCGGTGGTCGATGGCTATGCACTCAAGCGAATTCCGCTCGATGAAACCGCCGAGCGCAATGTCGCAGGAATCTACATCGGAGTGGGCGCAGACACTGGCGGCGAAGAGCAGTTCGGAATCCTGTCGGGCGTGACTAGAGCTCCGCACGTTTTTGAAGCGGGCGGAAAACAGTGGGGCGCCAAACTGCGCCATCGCTCCTTTCCGATGGGATTCACAATCCTACTGGATGAATTCACCCATGAGATGCATCCGGGAACCGGAATGCCGAGTCGTTTCCTCAGTGACGTCACGATGGTGACCGAAGAGGATAAGCGCCCGTTGATCATCGAGATGAATGAGCCATTGCGCGAAGGTGGCTTGGTGCTCTTTCAATCATCTTGGGGCCCATCAAATGCGCGCCCTGGAGATCCACTCTTTTCGACCTTCTCGGTTGTAAACAACCCGTCTGATCACTGGCCGCTGTATTCCCTGATTATCACGGGTGTTGGCATGGGGCTCGTGTTCATGACCAAGCTACTGGCATACATCAAGAAGCAGGGTAAAGCGCGTATGAAAAAATCAAATGCCGCCGTGGATAAAGTCGCGCAGGCCGCGGGCTTATTATTGGCCGTGTGCTGCTTGCCTCTTTTGCTGAGTGCAGCAGCGCCGCAAGGACATAGTGGGCCGCAAGGACATGGAGCTCCAAAGGACGTACGAATCGAGGCGTGGAGCCCGGAGATTCTAGAACTGGCGGAGGAGTTGACCATTCAAGCAGGTGGACGCGTTAAGCCGTTGAGTACCTACGCGGCTTTTCAGCTGCTCAAAACGAATGGAAAGCGCAAGGTCATTACGCCGGATGAGGTTACGCTCAATCCCACGGAGTGGATTCTTGACAGCATGTTCTTCCCCGAAATGGCGAAGAGCTACGAGATCTTCTTGGTCGAAGATTCCGACGTGCTTATCGCCGCCGGCATTGAAGGTAAGAAGCGCCGCGATCGTTATTCCTATAACGAACTCCTGAGTGGGCGTAAGGAGTTAGTTGAGCGCGCGCGTGCCACCAGTGGCAAAGCCGATAAGGATCTCAGTTCGCTCGAGCGCCAAACTAGAGCTCTAGCTGCGAATCTGATGGCCTTTGATGACCTAACCTGGTTCTTGGATTTCGCTCGATTGAAATTAGCGGCTGGGGATGGACCGGGGATGGCTCGGGTTTATCCGGGCGCAGAGATTCTGACTCTCAGTCAATTGTTAGCCAAGGCTGGCGAGTTGCGAGGGTTGTGGGCCACGACGCAAGATCCCGTGGATCAACAAACGGCTACGAAGCTCACGAACGAGATCGACTTCTACGTCAAGCGTGGCGGCTACGGCTTGGCGATGATTGCTCCCAATCCCGAATGGAGTAGTAATCCTCCGCCCGAGGGGCACGAAGATCACGCCGTCGAAGTCGAAGAAGAGGACACGTACCTCACTCCGATGGGCATGATGACTTCGATCTTCGCCAGCAAGGATCCGGCCAACTCAATGGGCGTCAGAATGATTGCTCTGTTTGAGATGTTGTTCGAACAGCGCAACCAACCCGTAGCCTTCGCAAAAACGTTGGGCGCATTCCATGCTCAGTTGAAAGAAGCTGCGGAAGCTCGCGACGAGTTCGCGTTGATTCCCATGGAAGTCAGTTTCTATAAGCGGGACTACTTCTACAACTCGCTGGCCATCTACCTGCTCTCCTTCATTCTGCTCGGAGTTAGCTGGTTGCGGCCGAGTTCGAAGATGCTGCAAAAGGCTGTTTGGGCCTGCATCCTCGGTGCCACTGGAATGTTGATCACGGGCATCGTCTTCCGATGCATTCTGCGTTCGCGACCTCCAATCAGTACGCTCTACGAAACCATCCTCTTCATCACGGCCTGTTCGGTACTAGTCGCGCTGTTCATTGAGTATTTCAATCGCCAGCGCGTCGCGCTCGCGGTTGCGAGTGTGATGGGCGCATTGGGCGTCTTCCTCTCGACGAAGTACGAGTTGAAGGAAGCGGTCACAGCAGGCGATACGATGCCGAGCTTGGTCGCTGTGCTCGACACGAACTTCTGGTTGGCGACGCACGTCACCACGGTTTCGATGGGGTACTCGGCGGGCTTACTGGCCGCCGCGATGGCCCACGTTTGGATCCTCGGGAAGGCCTTCGGTCTCAAGAAGGGCGACCGCGAGTTCTATCGCGGATTGACGCGCATGATCTACGGGATCATCTGCTTCGGACTATTCTTTTCCCTGGTGGGAACCGTACTGGGCGGCATTTGGGCCAATTACAGTTGGGGACGTTTTTGGGGCTGGGACCCGAAAGAGAACGGCGCGCTCCTAATCGTTTTATCCATGCTGATGATGCTTCACGCTCGATTGGGCGGACACATCAAACAGTTCGGGATCTGCATGAGCAGCGTCGTCTGTGGACTTGTCGTTTCCTTCTCTTGGTGGGGCGTGAACCTGCTCGGCATTGGCTTGCACAGTTACGGATTCACAAGCGGCATCTTTACGACGCTCGTGATTTTCTTCGGAATCGAAGGTTTGGTTCTGTTGATCGGTCTGGCGTGGTGGATGCAAGACCGTGCAGTGACTCGGGCGAAGGCCGAGCTTGCCGCTGGCGTTTGATCGGAAATACGCAAGGCGCGACGACGAGTCGTCGCGCCGCTCTTGTTCATTAATGACAGCCGGGGAACACAGTTGAAAGCGACCGAAGACGTTTTGAGTGCAGCACGAATTATCGACGGCAAGGCTACGGCGTTGGCCGTTCGTGAAGAGTTGAAGAGCTTTGCGACGCGTTTGACCGAGTTGGGGCATAAGCCGGGTTTGGCAGTCGTGCTTGTGGGAGAGGATCCCGCCAGTCAGGTTTACGTTCGCAATAAAGATCGCGCGGCAGAAGCTGCCGGTTTTCACGTGGAGACGATTCGCTTAGCCGAGACGACGACGCAAGCGAAGTTGACCGCGGAAGTGGAGCGTCTAAATGCGGACGCGAGTATCCACGGAATCTTGGTGCAACTTCCTCTGCCGACCGGCAGTGACCTAGACGAGGCTGAAACGGTTCAGACGATCTCGCCGGACAAAGACGTCGACGGACTGCATCCCGCAAACGTCGCGCGCTTGGTCATGGGCCAGCCTGGCTTCGTGCCCTGCACGCCGGCGGGTTGCATCGAACTTCTGGATCGCTACGACATTCCGATCGCGGGTCAGAATGCGGTCGTGATTGGTCGTTCGATGCTGGTGGGGAAGCCGATTGCCCAATTGCTGCTCGCTCGCAACGCGACCGTGACGATCTGCCATAGCCGAACGGCGGATTTGGCGAGCCATTGTCGGGAGGCCGACATCATCGTGGCCGCCGTGGGCCGCGAGGGACTGGTACGTGGGGATTGGGTCAAACCCGGCGCGGCGGTTCTCGATGTAGGGATCAATCGCGGAAATGACGGGAAATTGCATGGGGACGTGGCCTATGAAGAAGTTTCCGTACACGCGGGGGCGTTGACTCCAGTACCGGGTGGGGTTGGGCCGATGACCATAGCGATGCTGCTTCGCAACACGGCGAACTCGGCTGCGAGAGCGGCGGGTATCGATGCGAAGTAACACCTAACCCGCCCCAAAACAGTCCCAACCGAAGCGAAGCGCGCATGCAATCACAGTGGTCCGATGGAGCAGAAATGGGTGGCCAGAGAGTGGCTCCCATGACTCCAGGCGTGAAGAAGATCATGGTGATTTGCGCTGCGGTTTTTGTGCTGCAGCTCGTGTCTGGCGCTTTCGGCGGCACGGTCGCCTTTCTGCATAGCTTCGGGATCTATCCGCCGAATTGGGATCTATTGCCGCCCGTGTGGCAGCTCTTGACTTACGGGTTCTTGCATGATCCCGGCAGTCCGTCCCACATCCTGTGGAACATGCTGCTCCTTTACTTCCTGGGAACATCTTTGGAAGCCTTGGTCGGGACGCGCCGCTTCCTGACGTTCTACGTAGCGACAGTCATCATCAGCGGAACCGCTCAGCTGATCGCCTCGCTAATCGCGGGCTGGGGAGCGCCGGTCATCGGAGCTTCCGGTGCCGTTTTGGGCGTCGTCATCGCGATGGCGACACTGCGACCCAAGCAGACGATTCTGTTTATCTTCATACCGCTGACGCTGAAAACCATGGCGTTCATTGTGGTCGGCAAAGACTTGCTCGGACTGCTGATGGATATGAGCAACGGCGGCCAAGGCGGGACAGCACATATCGTGCACCTGGCCGGCGCAGCGGTGGGCTATTTAGGAGTCCGATTGGGTTGGATTTGGCGCGATCCGATGGAGTCGATCACAAAGCGCGTCGAGGCGCATCAGGTCGAGGCCGAGGCGGATGTTCGCAAGCGTCTCGATAAACTGCTCGGGAAAATCAGTCGCGAAGGCATCACTTCGCTCTCGAGCGCAGAAAAGAAGTTTCTGAAACGCGCCTCTAAGCGCTAAGCCTGATGGGGGTAGCCCCAGTCGCGCGCTAACACGGTTCTGCGCCCAAAGCCAAATTCGGATACCTCGCGGATGTTCAAACCCGGATTTTTGGTCTCCCTTGGCGATTCGAGGGATAGGCCATTCGTCTGCCCGAGCTCAGATTATCGACTGCCTCGCAGAATAGGTTGTTGGGCTCGGTTTGCGCTAGAATCCACGGATTCGAACGAGCTTGCGCATCCAGCAGCGCCAAGCAGGTCGCTCCATTCGTGATCGTTTCCCAAACCAGTAGTCATGATCAAGTTATCGTTATCCGCCGTCTTCGTCGCTCTCTGCCTCTCCGTCATGGCACCCGCAGCGAAGTCCGCTCGTGTCGTCGAACCGTCTAGAGTTGCCACGGCACAAGAGATTAGCCGCGAAGATTTTCTCAAGCAGTTCCACAAAGCGATGGAGATCAAAGCCACGAAAGAGTTGGCCACTCTCGCTCGTCGGCATCAGGAGGCGCTCCTGTTCTTGATCATCGAATACGGCGAGCGCATTTCGGTGCAAACGAACGAAAAGCTTGAGACCGACATGCACGCCTTCATTCGTGCTTGGAAAGACGCTTTTAATTCAGACTTCGGAAACGACATGTACGAGTACTTCTCGCTCATGAAGGTTCAGTTGCGCGGCTTCCGCGGGCAGTGCAAAAACAATTTCAAAATCATCAAGCGCGAATACGATGCCGCGATCGAATCGAAGGACTGGAAGGCGTTGGATGCGGCCTGCGTGCGTTACGAAAATCTAGCTGGCGAGTTTAGGAAAGCCGGCGATCTCTATTACGTTTCCGAATGCTGGTGGCGTGCGGGACTCGCGTACGTAGGAGATTACAGAGGCAAGGCGATAAATCGTGAAAAGGCCGGGAACGCCTTCGCCAAATGCGCCGAAGCTCGCAAGGAAGCCGGTCTTGAGGACCGCCGCTTTGTCGAAGCCAACACCAGCGCCAATCTCTACTTAGGGCAGGTTCGAAAAGCCAAAGTGGATCAAGAAACCAAAACTAAAGAAGCCGCGGATGATGGCTTCGGACGTTCGCGTGGCGGCGTGTCGTTAGCCGAAGAAGTGATTCGACCGTTGAGCTTTGAATTTATGGAGGATCCGACGGCCTTCCGTCGACCCGCTTATCAAGTGACTGAAATTCAACCGGTTTGGAATGCCTTCTTTTTTGGCAAGGCGGGGGCGACTGCCGAGATCCTCACTTTTAAAAACGGACCGCAGGGGCGGCGATTGCCGAAGGGCGTTTTCGTCGACATCAATCGCGATGGCAAAGATGACGTTGAGTTGAAAGTGACCGGTAATTTGGAGCCGGTTCAATTTGAAATCGGTGAGGGTGACAAGAAGCGCAAGTGGGGCTTTCAAACTCAAATACTTGGGCGAACGGGCCTCTACCAAGGGATCGAAATGAACTTCGAGATGTCCGATAATGCGCTTTCGCTCTACCTCACAACCGCTGCAAGCATGGTGGGCGATATCGATGGTACGTCGATTCGTATAATCGACGACAACATGGATGGAGTTTACGGTTCGCAACCACAGTTTATGAACTGGTTCGGTCTAACTGAGAATAGCCTTCAACCCGAATACGACACGATCGTGGTCGGGGATGCGAAGATTGCTCAACCATGGAGCGAGTACACACAAGTCGGCGATAAATGGTTTCAGATCATTTCGGATAAGGGCGGCAACGAAATCGTCACGTCAGAGGCCAAGATCGAAACCGGTAAATTGAAGCTGTCCTTCAAAGGCGCCAAGCCGAGCTATTTGATCGTTCAAGGCAAAGGTTCGTTTCAGTTCAGCTACTTCAATGTTCTTGCCAACAAAAAGGGCGTCGAAGTGCCTGCGGGCGTCTACTCGCTGTTCGCGGGCGAGTTGAATAAGGGCAAGCGCGATCGAGGTATGAAGGCGCTAATTCTGCCGGGTACCAGTACACCGACCTGGACGGTCGAGCCGGGCAAAACCACGGTCATGGAACTTGGCGCTCCGTTTAGCTTCGACTATCAGGTCGAGCCCAGGGCAACCAAGGTGACGCTCAAGGGCTCGTCTGTAGCGGTTGTGGGGAGCGCGGGTGAGCGCTACGAACGGCTTTGGAACTGCGCAGTGAAGCCAGATGTGATGATGCGAAAGGCGGGCACGAAGAAGTCCGGTCGCTCTGAAACCGTAGATGTGGTGATCGACGCCAATGAAGTCGGGCAAAAGGGCTTTGGCTCCACCTGGTTTCCGCTCGATCTCGAGCTGACAAAGCGCAAGTCCGGCGAGGATGTCGAACTCATGCTGATCGAGAAGAAGAACAAGCTGTTCGGCACGATTGAGTCTGCTTGGAAACTGGCAGAGAAGTGAAAGCGAGAGGCAAAACACAATTCGGAGCCTTTTCTGCGCCTTTCGTGATTGCTCCAAGCTAGGCTCTGCTCCGTGGCGTTCGCTGGGAATTGTCGCGCTCATTTTTAGTTCCTAAGGAACCCGGAGACGGTCCGTGTTGGATCTCAAGTTCATCCGTCAGAATCCCGAAGCTGTTCGGGCTGCTGCTATCAAGAAACACGTCGAATGCGATGTGGATCGAATCATTGCTCTCGACTCGGAGTGGCGTGCCAACTCGCAAACCGTAGATGAATTGCGATCGCGGCAAAAAACCGCATCGAAGGCGATCGGCAAAGCGACGGCCGAGGAGCGGCCAGCATTGCTTGAGGGACAGCAGGCGATGAAGGCCGAGCTGAAGGCTGCCGAGGAAGGCTTGAACGCCCAGCGGCGCGAGTTGGATGTCTTGCTCTTGACTGTGCCGAGCATTCCCTCGCCGGAAGTCCCCGACGGAAAGACTGACGAAGACAACGTTGAGATCGCGACTTGGGGCGAGCGGCGAACGTTCGATTTCAAGATGCGCGATCACATCGAAATTGGAGAAGCGCAGGGCTGGCTCGATATCGAAACGGGCGCTCGCCTAGCCGGAAGTCGCAACTACGTTTTGCGAGGCGATCTATCGTTGCTCGAAGGCGCGGTTATGCGCTACGCGCTGATGTTGATGGTGAAGAAGGGCTTCACCGCTGTCACCGTTCCGACTCTCGTGCGTCCGGAACCGCTGATTGGAACGGGCTACTTTCCGGGCGGCGAAGATCAGACGTATCGCACGGACGAACGTGACGATTTGTACCTGGTGGGGACGTCGGAAGTTTCAGTGACAGCACTGCACGCTGGCGAGATCATGTCGCACGAAGACTTGCCGAAGAAGTACGTGGCCGTGTCCTCCTGTTATCGCCGCGAAGCGGGCACCTACGGCAAAGACACCAAAGGTCTTTATCGCGTGCACCAGTTTTTGAAGGTCGAGCAAGTCGTCATAGATGTCGGCGACGAAGCGCAAAGTATTGAGCACCACAAAGCGATGCTCGGACATTCGGAAGAGCTGCTGCAGTCGCTCAACCTGCCATACCGAGTCGTGAATGTTTGTGGCGGCGACCTTGGAGGTCCGCACGTCCAAAAGTTCGACATCGAGACCTGGATGCCCGGTCGTGACTCGTATGGCGAAACGCACTCGGCGTCGCGCTTTTACGAGTTTCAGTCACGGCGCTTGAACATGCGGTATCGCGATAAGGAAGGCACGGTCAAGCTGTGCCACACGCTCAACAATACCGTGGCTGCGTCGACCCGGATGCTGATCGCGATCCTTGAGAATCACCAAATGGAAGACGGACGCGTGGCGGTTCCAGAAGCGCTGCGTCCGTACTTGGATGGTCGCGAAGTTTTGGGACAGCCGATTGGCTAAGAGTGATGGAGTCACGTTGACGTCCGTTACACGAACTCCTTTATTCCGCTCCGCTCTTCGTTTCAAAGCGCTGGTAGCGGTGGCGGTTTGGATTGCGTTTTGTGCCCTCGGTCTCGGTTGCGCTTCGGTTAGCTACTGAAAAGAAATAGCTGACTTCGCAGCTAGCGCCGACCAGAGTCGTTTGCGTGGACACCTTGAGGCACTGGTGGACCTCGGGTGTCGTCGTGCGGGTGACGGCGAAGTTGGTGAGGCGACGGCGCGCTATCTCGTAGATCAACTCTCGGACCTGGGCATCACTAGCGAGCGAGAAGAGTTCGAACTGACGCCCACAACAGCGGTAGCCATCAATCTCTTGTCGATAGAAACAGGCGAAGAGTCTTCACTCGTTCTTCCCGGTGTTTATTTCAGCGAGACGGCTTCGCAGTCAAGAGTCTTGCGAGGGTTGGCTGACTCCGCTGGAGTCTCCGAAAACGTAAGCGGATTTAGCCTCTCAGCTGGAAAGACAGAGCCCGTTCGCCAAATCAAAGTGCTTGCCACAATTCGAGGTACGCGATTTTCCGAGCGGGTACTCGAACTCTGCGCGCACCACGACACCGTTCCCGCAACAGTGGGAGGCGATGACAACTCCACACATGTTGCAGTTCTGCTTGAGGTGGCTCGCTTGCTTCAGGCGAATCCACCGGCCTGTAGTGTGCGCCTCTGTTTCTTTGCGGCGGAGGAAATCGGCTTACGTGGTAGCGCAGAGCACATTACGCGATTGCGGGCAGCTGACCGTCTCGATGAAGTCTTCGGGCTGATCAACTTGGATTCAATCGGCTTCTTAACGGACACCGGCGAGTTTCGCAGCGATCGCTACCATCGCCCAACCGATGGGCTCGAGGGATTGCATCTGGAGAATCTGCAGCGCGTGACGGCAATGGTCACGGCGGCCGCGTTAGAAGCGGCGCTACAAGCTGCAGAGTGAGCGTAAATCAGGTGCTGGTCCCGCCGCCAAAACCGTCGTCAGCGTTTCGCGAGCCAATCCGAGATTCTCAACCGTCGCCGAACAGTCCACCGATGTCAGGCTGGTTGTCGCCGGAGCTCGTATCGGCGCCCGTGCCGGTAATGGCCTGAATCGCCTCGCCGTCCGGACCGCTGCCTAAATCGTCGATCTCGGTATCGGCTCTACCAGCTTGGCTCGGATCGACTCCACCGGGACCGTTATCGATAACCGGAGGATTGACGACAGGGATGGCGAGCAGGATTTTGCGCTGAATAGATTCGCGCAGCATTTCGGGAAAGCGAATCACGCGTCGGTGAACAACCGTGCGCGTGTGAATCGGAGCGACGCGCAGTTGTTCGCGAATCAGTCGAGGTGCGAGTTCAAGCGCCAGTTCGATTTCGATGCGAACCGGGAGTCCCGTGCTCTCGTCGCCATCCACTCCCCAGGTCTCAAGCTCCTCTGCGTCGATTCCATCTTCGTCAAAGACCTTGATGTCGAAGGCGACGATGCGGTCATGTAGGAAGGTGTAGCGCCCGCCGACAAACGGTTCGTCATCGACACCGAATGATTCGCGTCGGTACATTTCGAGGAAGTCGTTGTTGTCGGGATTGGGTCGCAGGCAATAGCCGACTTCGTTCACGTCCGCACGGGCGAACCGAGTGCCGTCAACGCGATAGGGGACCATTCCATTGGTCGTGGTGACGAAGTCGATGCGATCGGCATCAAGGCCGGAAAGCACGCGGTCCGTCACCATAAGGCTGCTGGCATCGTCGAAGCCGAACAGATACATCGACCGTAGATCGGTCTCCAAGAGATCCAAGATCGCTGGACCCGCCAACTGCGTTTCGCGAACGTTGTGGATCGTGTCGCGCGTTGTTCGTGCGGCGGTGAGCACTTGCGTGATGACAACCATGATGCCCGACATAATCATGAGCACCAACATGACTTCGATCAGAGTGAACCCAGAGTTCGCGTTGTTCGAGCGATGTTCAGCGTGCTTCATTCTTCTTCCTCGCCATATACCTGGATCCAAGGAATCCATTGTTCGAGGGTAACATCGTTTTTGTAGTCACGAATGGCTGGGCTAAGAACTCTGACTTTGACCTTCTGATAGGGCTCATCGGTGTCTTCGTCTTCGTCCTCTTCGTCGTCGTAAGAGTCTCCCCAACTGTCGAAGCGATCCGTCTCTTCGCCAGGTTCACCGAAGACCTCATCGCCGAGTAGCAGCTCCCAGCTGAATTCCCGATAGCCTTCTTCGGCGTAGGTTCCCTCGATGAAATCATTCGAACTGAATTCCTCTTGGAACAATCCGGCGGCTACGCGGCCGAGACTGAGACGACCCAACTCATTGGCGAGCTTTTGATTGCGCGTATCGGCAGCTTCGAGTTTGGCGACGTTGAGCACCTGAACGATCGAAACCAGACTGACGCCGACGACAACTAAAGTGACCGCCACTTCGGCCAGAGTGAATCCTGATCGGGTGCGAGGTTGCGTCGGTTTTCGAAATAGCTTCATCAGTCAAAGTCTCCATCGCTGGCCTCTTCGCGCTCGAAGAAATCGTCGTGAAAACGAACCAGGCCGGTTAGCGCGAGTACTTCGACGGTGAAGTAACGATCGAATATTTCTTGGTGGAGTACGACGGTGTGGTCACTCGAGGCACCGAGTGGATCGAAGCGCACGTGCACGATGCCGTCGAAGTATTCCTCACCGTCGACGGTGATTTTGTTGAAGGCTACCGACTCTTTGAGCTGGCTTTCGAAGGCTATCGCGCGTTCTTCATCGCCGTATGCAAGCCCACCTTCAATGCTGAAAGGCGTTTCGACCCAATAACTATTGTTGTCGATGTCGTACTGAATCTTGTATTCGAGATTGCGAGCAATCGCGTCCGCGCGAGCTCCGTGCAGAATATCGGAAAGCTCACGCACGCTGCTGTTCATCTGCGCACGCGGAATGGAAGCTTGCCACGAAACGGCGGCAACGCCCGCAATGAGACCCAGCACAACCATGACGGCCAAGAGCTCCACCATGGAGAAGCCGACCTGTTTCGTGCGGGGTGCTCTCATTCCGTTGTTCCTACTCGAACCTACTTCTTGTCGGCGCTTGAGATGTCCGCTGCGTCGCCTTCGCCGCCCTGAGCACCATCGAGGCCGAATGAAATTACTATCGGATCACGTTGACCACCGCTCGGAGGCTCGTACTGATACTCATTGCCCCATGGATCGGTTGGGACGGTGTCGGCCCGCAAAATGGTGTACCCGCGTTCGTCCGGTGTGACGAGCGCCTCCAACGAATCGGGGTAACGCATTCCGTTGTTGATCGCGTAGTCGTCAAGGCCACTCATGATGGTCGAGATATCAGCTCGAGCTTTCGTCTCGTTGGCATCCGAGAGGTTCTTGAAAACGTTCTTCGCAACCAGCGTGACGAGTAGGCCGATGATCACGATGACGACCATCAGCTCGGCGAGTGAGAAACCGCCTTTGCTAGCGACCTGAAGGCGTGAGTTTTGATTGAAGACTTTCATGGCTCTTTTTTATTCGCGGTCGCAAAAGGGCGACACTGCTTCGTTGGGTACGGGTACGACTCAGATTGAGCGTTCTTCCCGGTTTGGACCTTTCGGGGCCGGATCTAGGCCACCGAACTGATATCGAGAATCGGGAGGACAATGGAGTAGACGATGAAACCGACGACCGTGGCTAGCACAACGATCATGATGGGCTCCAAAACGGTCGTAAAGCGCTCGGTAACGACTTCGATTTCCTCGTCGTAGGACTCGGCGATGCGCTTCAGCATCACTTCAAGCTCCCCGGATTTTTCGCCCACCGAGACCATATAGCCGACTACGGAGGGGAAAGCACCACTCGATTTGAGGGGCGTAGCAATGTCGGTGCCCTCGAGAATGCGTGTGCGAATGAAGGCTGTCGCATCGGCTACGACTCGGTTGCCGACGACTTTCTGCGTGATTTCGAGGCTCTGTACTGCCGAGACGCCACTCTCCAGCAGAGTCGACAAAGTGTGCGCCCAGCGAGCGACGGCGGACTTGCGCAGGAGATCACCCAGAAGTGGCGAGCCGATCAGGATCTTATCGATCTTGAGGTTGCCCTTGTCGGTTTTGTAGTAGCGCTCGACGATGGCGGAGACCGCCGCGATGATCAACATGCCGGCCCACCAGTAGTTACTGAAGAGGTCGCTGACGTCCATCAAGATTTGAGTGGGGAGCGGAAGCTCCTTACCCGTGTCGAGCAGCATGCCCGTAATCTTCGGAACCACCGCCGTCATCAAAATCGTGACGACCACGACTCCAAGAATGATCATCATGACCGGATAGGTCAGCGCGGTAACCACTTTGCGCTGCAGCGCGCGGCTGCGTTGCATGAAGTCGGCCAACCGACTCAATACTTGATCGACGCGACCGGTGGCTTCGCCCGCTCTCACCATGTTGACGTACATCTCGCTGAAAAACTGCGGATGGTCGGCAAAGGCGTCGCCAAGCGATGCGCCCTGGGTAATTCGCTCGCGGATGCGTCGAAAGACCATCTCGACTTTGCGGGTTTCCGCCTGTTCGATGATCGCGTTGAGTGCTTCGGAGAGGGGGATGCCGGCGTTGAGCAAGGTGCCGAGTTGCCGCGTGATGCTTGCGGCGATTTCAAGGTTGCGTCCCGAAGGACCCGACGAACCGGCGGCGCGCGCCGATCTCAGTTGGTCAATGAAGGAAACCTTGTCCGCCTTCTCGCCCTGCTTCTTTTTCTTCTTACGCCCGCCCTTGAGTTCGTGAATCTCACTTACGAGTACGTTATCGCGCCGCAGTTGTATCCGAGCATCGCGCGGAGTATCCGCGTCGATGACTCCGGTGGTTGTCGAACCACCGGCGGCGTAGGCTTTGTATTGATAAATCGGCATCGTTAGGAGGCTCTGGGGCGCGTCTAAAATCTATCCGACGTCGAGTTGTGTCACGCGGAGAACTTCGTCCGACGTAGTCGCGCCGACACGGACTTTGTCGGCGCCGTCGCTACGCAAAGTGATCAAGCCGCGCTCCACAGCGCCGATTTTCATCTTGGATGCGGTGACGCCTTCCATGATTTCGGTTCGCAATTGCTCGTCTACCGGTAAGAACTCATAGAGTGCCGTTCGACCGGCGTACCCGGAGTGGAAGCATTCGTCACAGCCCGCTCCATAATGGACTTCATCGTTCATTTCCTCGGAAGAGATCCCGAGTTTTTTGAGTTTGACCAGATCTTCTTCGGTTGCGGAACGGGTGCCCTTGCAATGCTTGCAAATGGTTCGGACCAAGCGCTGGGCGACGACCAAGATGAGTGAACTGGAAACGAGGTAGGGCTCCACACCCTGCTCGACCATTCGAGTGATCGTGCTGGCGGCATCATTGGTGTGAACCGTCGAGAAAACCAAGTGGCCGGTGAGAGCGGCTCGAATGGCGATTTCCGCGGTCTCCCGGTCTCGAATCTCGCCGACCATCATCACATCGGGGTCCTGACGCAAGAACGAGCGCAAGCCCTTCGCGAAGGTCAGTCCCTTCTTCGTGTTGACTTGAACTTGACTGATGCCGCCGAGTGAATACTCGACAGGGTCTTCGATCGTGAGCACGTTCTTTTGCGTCGTGTCGATCTCGCCCATTCCGGCGTAGAGCGTCGTCGTCTTGCCGGAACCGGTAGGGCCGGTAACCAGGATGATGCCGTGCGTCCAGGTTAGATACTCGCGCAACATGGCGCGGTTGTGATCGGCCAAACCGATCTCATCCAACGTGTAGAGCTTGGCCGATTTATCGAGTAATCGCATGACGATACGCTCGCCTTGCGTGGTGGGGATGGAGCTGATCCGCACGTCCACCTCGCCGTCGCCAATTCGAAGCGAAGCTCGACCGTCTTGGGGCAAGCGCCGCTCGGCGATGTCCATCTTGCCCATCACTTTGACACGGCTGACGATCGCTTCGTGCGCTTTACTGGGCACGGAATCCATGTTGTAAAGGATGCCGTCGATACGATGCCGAACCTGAGTGCGGTCGGGATACGGATGAAAGTGGACGTCCGATGCTCGCAGTTTCAAAGCTTGAAACAGGATCGTGTTGACGAGCTTGATGATCGGCGCCTTATTGGAAACGTCGAGGACATCTTCAGAGTCTTCGAGTCTTTCCGCCAATCCAGCAATGTCTGCATCTTCGCTAACCGCGTCGAGCGCTTCGTTCACGCCATCCGCTTTGTGCCGATAGGCGCGCGCTATCAACGTCGTGATTTCGTTTTTTGTCGCGAGTACCGGTTCGATATCGAAACCCAGCATGGCCGACAAATCGTCCATCGGGTTGGGATCGAGCGGGGTGCACGTCGCCACTGATATGACTCCGTTTACAGGTTCCGTAATCGCGATCAGATTGTAATTGCGCGTGAACTGGATCGGGATGTTGTCGACGAAGGTGTTCGGAACTTTGGTGCCTTCGAGTGCATCTCGAAATTCGTAGCCGAGGTGCGCGGCATAAACAGCTAACACCTCCGCTTCGGGCAAGTATTCCTTTTTCACGATGACGCGGTCGAGGGATTCCCCACTTGCGCCCACGACGCGACGGCACTCTTCGAGCCGTTCACGCGTGAGACCTGCGTCAACCAATCGGTCGGCCAGATTGACCATCTCTGTTATTCCTGAGTTCCGGTTCCGGAGGCAGCCGCTTCGGCTTCGCGCTCGCTCCGTAACAAAGCATCTCTTCGCATGGGATCCATGCCGACAGAGTCGCCATTGATTTCGCCACGCTCAGGCGCTCGATAGAGGGGCAACTCGAAGGACTCGAAGTCGACCTGCTCGTTGTCGCTGCCAAATTGCCGATCGATCTTTTTGACTCGTTCCAAACCGATTACAGAAGCAGCTTCGTGCTTAGCACGGTGCGATAGCTCCGAGAGGTCGGCGAAGTCAACATCGCGCATGATGTGCGGCGTGACGAAGAAGTAGAGCGTAGTGCGATCGTTGTTATCAGTGCTACGGCGGAACAACCAGCCGAGCAGCGGGATATCACCCAACCACGGAACCTTCGATGTGCTCTGGCGTTTGTTGTCGGTCACGATTCCACCGACGACCATGGTGTCTCCGTCGGGAATATTGACCGTGGTGCTCAGTTCGCGTGTTGTCCGCGGGGGCGGGATGCTGCCTTGGAAAGCGCCGGTGAAATTCGACACGGTCAGTTGAATGCCAAGTCGCAGGTAGCGCGACGCGGAAATGGAGGGCGAAATCGATAACTCGATTCCAGCCGGTTCATAGCCCGCGAAGTTTTCCTGTGATTGTCCCTGACCCTGAGCGGTTACCTGTGTAGTCGGCTGCTCGTCAACGGTACGCACGCTCGCGCTGCCGTTGTTGTTGACCAGGATAGATGGAATCGAAAGCACATTGGCTTTGTCCTCGGTTGCGGCAAAACTCAAAAGCAAGGGCAGCGAGAAGTCGCCGCCATCCAAGATTCCGGCCGTGATGCCATTGCCGATGGTGGGGACGCGCGTGTCGGGAATGCCGTCATTGCCCTGCAGATCCATCAGTTGTGAGAGACCAAAGCTAGTGACGCCAAAGTTGCCGTTTTGACCGCCACCAGGAATGTCGGCACCCGCAATTTCAACACCGAGATCGAGCGTGTTGGCACCGGAAAGCTCAACCAATGCCGTCTCGATCAAGACTTGATCTTGACGACGGTCGAGTTGCCGCAAGAGCGACAGAAGCTCTTCGTAGCGCGTTTTGCTGGCCGCGATGAGCAGCGAATTGGTCTCGGGGTCGGGCACAACTACGACATCGTTTTGACGACGACTGGAACTCGTGGTTCGATTTCCGCCGCCAGCCTGGGTCCGACCGCCTGTTCCACCCTCTGTCACTTGCGCAGCGTCGCGTAAGAAATCGTCGAGTACGCCCGCGATGTCGTCGGCTTGAACGTTTTCGAGCGCAAAGATGTGGTAGTTGCGCTCGGGTTCGATCACGTCGACGTCGAGGCGTGCGACGAGCTCTTTGATGTCAGGCATATCGTCCGGCATGGCCATGACGATCAAAGAGTTGGTGCGGTTGTGCACCAAAATCTCCGGCTCTTGGGTCGAACCGCCGCGACCCCGAAGTTGACCCGAGACACCTTCGGCGCCAACTTGACGGGTACTGGTGGAGGCACCCGAGGTCCGGGCGGAAAGCAATTGATCGAGCAAATCGGCAATCTCCTCGGCCGACTCGAACTCTAAGGGGATCGTGGCGAACTCGGGTACGACTTCTTCACCTTCAGCGCTCTCGCGATCGACGATGTAGAGCAACTTGGCAAGCGCTGCGATCTGGCTTCCAAAACCGCGCAAGATGATGGAGTTCGAGTTGCCAACCGAGACGAGGCTCTGCGTTGTCGCATCAGCCATCAAAGGGCGCAAGGTTGCCGGCAACTGGCGCGTGTCCGAGTTGGGCAAGTGCAGTACCGTCGTTATGAGAACGGCGGGTTGGTCGGCGTAGTCCTCGAGTTCTTCGGGCAGCACGTAGGTCGTGCGCTGACGAATCGTATTGCGCTGCTGTCCAGCGCCAGCCAACGACTGGATCACGACGACCGACAGGTGGCGTGGACCAACCTCCACCGTCACGAAGTCATTGATGAACATCATGATCTGGAAGAACTGATAAAAGTCCTCCCTGGGGATCCGTTTGGTCCCGTACATGCGCACATCCTTCTGCTTAAGCAGACCAGCAGATTCACTGTCATAAGTGAAGTTTTTGCCTGTGGCCTGTTGGCACAGCTTGACGAAGTCCTCCAAGGAGACGGTTTCCTTGGGGTCCTCCGAGAAGTTGAGAATGTAATAATCGCCCTGTTCCTGAATCGCCGGTATGGCGGTGTCAGCTTGGCCCTGTTGGGGGGCGGCAAAGCTGGCCACTGAGAGGAGGACGAGGACGAGGGTGAAGATCGGGGTTGTGGATGCCATCCGGTTCGGACTTCCGTTCTATCTACTTGGAAGTTAGAGATTTACATGCGAAGCGGGCACTCTAGGTAGCCCTGCGAACCAAGTCAAAGGGCAGCTTAGAACCAACCGAACATGTTTGTGAGGCTCCAGAAGACGCATTGGTCGGTCCAGACTTCCCGCGCGCCTGGTTCTCTGCCCAATTTTGTCAGTCTTTCAGCACTTTCGAGATGATGATGCGGTTTGCGGCGCGCTTGTAGCGTTCACTTCCAGGCTCGCTATGCTGGCCCGACCTCTATGCAACTCACCGATCTATTTTCGTCCAGTGATTTTCTGCTCAGCTTCACCCCCTCCGACAAGTGGGCGGCAATCTCCCAAATGATGGACCATCTGGTTCAGATCGGAAAGTGCGATGCGTCCGCTTCCGAAGCTCTCCACGAGTCAGTCCTGACGCGCGAACGCTCGATGTCGACCGGGATGGAGCGGGGAATCGCGATTCCCCACGCCGCCGTCGACGATTTGACGGAAGTTGTCGCCTGCATCGGCTTAATCTCGGGTGACGATGGCTTGGCCTTCGAAAGTGTTGATGGTCGCCCGACCCAGATCATCGTGCTGCTCCTGATTCCGCGCGCGCAGAAGTTGGTCCACATTCGGACTTTGGCGGATATCGCTCGCGTGCTCGGGAAGACCTCGGTGCGTGAAGCCCTGCTGCTCGCAAAAACGGGGGATGAAGCACTTCAAGCCCTCGCCGCGGGCGAAGCGGCTGTCAGCTAGGATCGCGAGCGGTTCGGGCGCAGGCGAGAATCGCTAACGCAATCGAAACGGAGTTGATCGACTGCTCCATCAACAAAAGGATCGGCGACTCGTAGAACTGCGTCCATGGGAGAGATCATTTGAAAAAGCGTCGAATGGTCGGAATAGGGGCGCTCGCACGTTTGGCATTTCGGTGCGCGATGATTGGCGCACTGGCTTGCGTCGTCGCGACAACAATTGAGGCGCAGAATACTTCTGAGATTCTGGACCGAGCGCGCCTCGCTGTCGGACGGAACTCTGATTCCGCTAGCGGAGTCTTGCGAGTGGCCGGTGCCTTCACCTTCCTCAACGTCGAGGAGCAGTTTGTTTCAGATTACGCGGCCGATGGGCGGTTTCGCGTCAGCTTTGCCGGACAGTTGAATCGCGATGTGCGCTTTGACGGCAAAAGCGTAAGGGGATCGGAGTTTTCGAAGCTGTGGCACGAATTGGAGTTCTTCGAACGCGAATTCGAGTTGCTTCAAGCTTGGGTTTACAGCGGATATTGGACCGATCAATTGGCGCCATTGAGCTTTTCGGAAGTGGAGAGCGAACCGGGGGCGGATGGACGCGTAGTGCTTGGCGTGCAATTGCGAGATGGCCTGCTTCGCGCGCGGCTCGAGCTGAACTCCGATGACTATCGGGTTCAAGCTTTGATCGTTCCTTCAGCGGGCGAAGAGTTGACGACGACCTACTCGCGCTACGAAGCTATCGATGGTTTTTGGATGGCGCGCGAAGTCCACAGCAACTTAGGAATGGGAAGTTTTTATACGTGCAGCGTTCGCGCAGCGAAGCTCGTGGCAGGCGAGGATACGAGCTTTGATCCGAAACCGGACGTGATTGACTTTCGCTTCGATTCAAGCGTGTCTCCTGAAGTTGAAGTGACGCGATCTGAGTCAAAGCACCTTTGGGTTCGATCAAAAGTTAATGGTCAGGACTTAGGCTTATTCCTGTTTGATACGGGAGCCCGATTCTCAGGACTATCAAGAGAAGCGGCTGAATCCCTTGTTTTGAGCTCTTTTGGCGATACGGGGCTGACAGGCGTTGGCGGGAATTTGACCAGTACAAAGATGTTCCGAGCGGCCAAGCTGCAGCTCGGTCCCTTGGTCATCGACGACCTGGTATTCAGCGAGATTTCCGTGGAACGCAAGTCGAGAATGGTCGGCGAAAAGGTCGCGGGGGTACTCGGTTGGGACGTCATGCGCCGAGCGATTGTGGACCTTGAAACGGAAGGGCAATTGCGACTCTTCGATCCCGCGACTTACGAGCTTTAAACCGGTGAATGGAGCCCGATGAACCTGCATTTCAAAGTGCCGTACATCCAAGCTCGTTTTGCCGGCGATCGAGACGGGCTATTCATGCTCGACTGCGGTGCAGCGGCGGTGTCGGTGATGTTCTTTTTTGAATCTCCTGCACCTTTAGTGAAAGCTTGACGGGCGAGGAAAGGCAGGATTGTCGGGTGCAGGGCGGAAGCTAACGCGTCAGCGCAGGGAAATTTGGTGCGCGCGAGTAAGACACTAGGTTGGGGGCGATTCGTTTACTACGAGAGAGAGGGAAGCATGACTTAAACGGGGGAGTAGGGAGTTGGCGGGGG
>JBLINP010000043.1:0-21948 GCA_047639415.1 Planctomycetota bacterium
AGAATCCCGCAACGGAAGGGCGGCCTTAGGGAGCAATTCGGTCTATCCTGCTCGCCTCATGAAGAATTACGATGTTGTTGTATTGGGCGGCGGATCAGCGGGCACGGCAGCGGCGCGAACCGCTATGGATGAAGGCGCGAGCGTAGTCATGTTCAATGACGGCGAGCTCGGCGGGTTGTGCATTTTGCGAGGTTGCATGCCGACCAAGACGATGTTGCATGCCGCGCACTTGGTTCACGACGCGAAGCACTCCAAAACCCCCGGAGTTAAGGCGGAGGGCGTATCCATCGACTTCAAGTCGGTGATGGACAACAAGGACGTGAAGGTCGCTCGCTTCAAGGCTGCAAAGTTGAGCGGCATTGAAAGCAGCGGCTACGAAGTCGTCGACGCGCGCGCTCGCTTCACTGGTCCCGATACAGTGGAAGCCGGCGGGGAAACCTACAAGTTCACGCGCGGAGCGGTCATCGCAACCGGTTCGGTGATCACGATTCCGCCGATCAAAGGTATCGAAGAGGTTCCGTACCTCACGAGTGACGGTGTGATGGCGCTCAAGATTCGCCCGGCATCATGCATCGTGTTGGGAACCGGCGCGATCGGTTTGGAGCTCGGACAATTCATGGCGCGCATGGAATGCGAGACTACGGTGATTAGTCGCCGGAAGGTGTTTACCGATGTGGATCCGCGCGTTGTTGAAGAGATGGAGGGGGCGATGGGCGACGAGCCGAACTTGCGTTTGATTCAACCGATGGCGCCAGTGGAGGTTTCGAAAACGGACGCGGGAGTGCGGGTAACGACGGCAGACGGCGAGCACTACGAGGCTGAAGCTCTGATCGTCGCGACGGGACGAAAGGCGGCGCACGAGGGGCTGGGCCTTGAAGCAGCTGGCGTTGAGACGGAGCGCGGCGTCGTTTTATGCGGTACGGACATGCGCACCAGCAACCCGAACATCTTCGCGGCAGGTGATGCGAGTGGCGAGCGCTTGCTCTTGCACGTGGCGAACTGGGAAGGGCGCGTCGCTGTGCTCAATGCGCTCGAGGGCGGCAGCAATCACAACGTTGAGGACCGATTGCACATGGGCGTCGTGTTTACCGACCCGTGCTTGGCCACGCTCGGTTTAACGATTGCCGAAGCGAAGGCGAAGGGCATCGATGCGATCGACGCCAGTGCCAAGTGGGCAGAGACGGGGCGCGCCATTACGCAAGATGTTGCGCACGGTGTTTGCATCTTGGTGGCTGACAAAGCGACGGGCGAAGTGATCGGCTCGCAGATTTTGGGCCCGCGCGCGGACGATCTCATTCACCAAATCTCCGCACTGATGTATTACCACGGAACGGTCGAGCACATGCTCGAGTTCCCTTGGTACCACCCGACTTTGAGTGAAGTGTTCCTGAGCCTGGCTCGAAGTATTCAGTCGCAGCGTTCATGAAGGGCGCGGCGCTGGTTTTGGGCGTTGTGGGGATATGACGCACGATTTGAACGCATCCATTGATCGCCAATCACTGCTTATCGCCGTGGCTTGCGCGCTTGTCGGGTTCGCGTGTTTGGAGAACTCCAAAGTCGAAACCGTTGCGCTGTTGGAAACGGCTACTTCGGTCGGCGTACGAGCTGACAAGTTTGGAGAAGCTCCAGCGTGTCCAACGGGGCCGCTAGCCGATTCGCTCAGGCAATCTATCGAGCTTGCTTTTGGAGAAGGGCTTGAGCTTGACCTTTTGGCCGAATCACAGGCGGTAGCCCTGGAGCAGATCGCGAACTCTGACGATCCGCGACTCGCGTGGATCGTTAGCGACCTCATGCGTCTGACTACGAGTTACAACGAGATGTCGCTGCTCTGCAAAGCGGTAAGCGCGCTAACAGGACTCGACTGCGATCCGACCAATCCGTGGGGCCAGACGACGAACCATCTCATCGCTTGGGATATCCCTGCGCCTCCGGGCTACTTGAAGATCAAGCGCAATATCTACACGTCGCTGGTTCCCGAGTGGAAGCCATTGTTCGCCGAGGGCGACATCGATTGGCGTCACGTTTCTTGGGGTGGCGTGAAGATCGATGACCGTCCGTTCGGAACGACGGACGATCCGTGCAATTGCATTCCGGCCGCGGACAATCCGCAAGTCAGCAGCGCGGTTGAAGCGAAGTGGTTGGACGATGACTCGATCGTTTTCGGCGTCGCAATCGGTGACGCGTATCGCGCTTACCCGCGCCGCATCATGGAAGTGCGTGAGATGGTCAACGACACGCTCGGCGGTCGCGACATCGCGATGCCCTACTGCACTTTGTGTGGATCGGCGCAGGCTTACTTTACCGATCAGTTGCCCGAAGGTGTCGAGCGGCCAATTCTAAGGACGTCGGGCTTATTGCTTCGCTCGAACAAGGTGATGTTCGACCTCAATACCTACTCGGTGTTCGACACCTTTCGTGGGCATGCGGTCACTGGACCGTTAGCCGACAAGGGCATCGTGCTTGAGCAAGCTGGCGTCGTGACGACGACCTGGGCGGAATGGAAGCGCGCTCATCCGACAACGACGGTTCTCGTCGAAGGGCTAGCTCTTGGACGAGACTTCAACTTCCGTGAGAACCGCGATGCCGATGGTCCGATCTTTCCGGTGGGGGATGTCGACCCGCGTCTTCCCGTTCAAGCCGATGTGCTCGGCGTGATCGCGAAGTCGGGCACAGCGATTGCCTTCCATAACGAAACTGCGCTGGCGGTTCTTCGCAATGGCGACGAAGTACGCTTCGAAGAGGTTCGAATCGTGCTCGATGCCGGAGGCTTGCGCGCGGTGGACACCGGTGGAAACGATCTCGGCGGCCACTTAGCCTTCTGGTTTGCGTGGTCACAGTTTCATCCAAACACCAAACTGTGGCAGAAGGCTGATTGAGCGCGACGACTAATCGGCGGACGGGATCGGCTAATTTGCACTCACTGATCAGTGTCTAGGAATTCGACAACACTGGATCGCTTTCGATTGACTTCGAAGTTGAAGACATCGGGTCGGTGATAATGACCACAGACGTCGAAGTTCTGTCGCTCACCATCCAGCAAGGATCGATCGAGATCGGCGAAGATCAATCCTTCGGTAGGCTCATCGAGGCAGGCGAGCGTGGTTCCATCTGGAGCGACGATTCGGCTACCACCCGTTTGAAGAATACCGTCAGTTGCACTTGCGATGATTTGGTCGCGGCCGGGAACATCCAGCGGGATGTCGGTAGTTCTGAGAACACCGGAGGCAGCTACGACATAAACGCGACCTTCGCGCGCCGTGAACTTGCTGATTTCGCGCGTGTTCTCAGGTGAACCAGGCCATAACGAAACGTGGACTTCTTCCCCTTGCGCGTACATCGACATGCGCGCAGCAGGCATCCAATTTTCCCAGCAGTTGAGCGCGCCTACTTTGAAACCTTCAATCTCGCGCACTCTCAATCCGTACCCATCGCCCGGTCCCCAAGCGAGTCGCTCTTCATAAGTTGGAACCAACTTGCGATGCGCAAACCAATCGCCGTTCGGATCAATCGAAAGCGCCGTGGCGTACAGAGTCCCGCGCCCCTCCGCACTGCCGCGTTCCATTAGGCCGACGACCATGGATAGGTTGAGGTCGCGTGAAGCTTCGAGTAGCCGATCCAATACAGGACCAGGCAGTTCGACACCTTGATCGAGATAGCGCGCGTGAATTTGCTTTTGAAGCGGATCGTTGAAGCGCGAGGCGTTGGTGCGCGCTAACCAAACCGGATAGCCAGGCAAAACGGCTTCTGGAAAAGCGATTAGCCGCGCTCCGCCTTCCGCGGCTCGTCTAGAGAAGTCGAGGATCTTCTCGAGCGTGCGATCACGGTCGAGGAGTACGGGAGCAATCTGAGCGGCGGATACACGCATGGAACTTTGAAAGGTTCTGCTGAACTTTGAGTGGAAGCCGGGCGGAGGAGAAAAGGGAGGATGCTTGGGATCGGCTGGTGTCGAACGATCTTACTGCTAGGGAGATGGGTGTAGGCGAGGAGCGGAGCGAGTTGGGGGTGATTCGTCTTTGAAGAGGGAGAGAAAGAGAGAGAGAAGAATTACTTAAACGGGGGGAGTGGGGAGTTGGCGGAGGAGTGTTGAGATTGGGAGAAAGGCGTGGGGTTGCGGGGTTGATGAGAGGGGTTTTAGCTTGGGGAACTTGCGAGTTTGGGAGGGAGTTTAGTCGCGCGAGTTTTGGGTGAGAGTTCAGCGAGTGATGGGAGTTGCTGGGCAGCGATTGGCTTTCGGGACCGGGGTGGAGTTGCGAAGGTTGAAACGGATCGACTGCCGACGATCGACGATTAGTGCCTGAATTTTGGCTATGACCATTAGTGCCGGAATTTGAGATGCAGGGTGAAGTGCTCAATCGGCTTGGAGTGAGCCATAGGGCTAATTCATCGATACCCAAAATGGAGCATGAATTCGTCAGTTATTTGCATATTTCGATGATTTTGATTGCCATGTTTTCGGCACTAATCCGTATATGCATTCATGAACGGAAGACTCGCAACATTGGATTCAACTTCACTCGTTCCCGAACTCTCTATCGGTTAATTTCGCACGTTCACTCGGCAGGTTAGTCGCTCGAAGAATGGCACTAATCGAAATGTGGGCAAGTCGTCGAAGATGAACGGGAAGGCAAAGTCGAACTTGAACTTGACGACGAAGTCGAGCGGCCCCAATCCGGCTGGTTGTAGTGCGCGGCTGCCATCGAGGCCAAACTACCGATCTGTCTCCAACGGGAAGCCAACCTACGTGAACCCCGATGAGCCCAAGCTCGCAACAAAGTCCGGCAAAGTCCTCCACTCGGCTAGGCTCTCTGTCTCAGGCTCTCATGGCGTGCATGTAACAGTCAAACTTCGCAGCGGCATTCCCGACCTGAGACAAGCGCATGTCATCGAAGCCCTCGAGCGCTGCTTCAGCAAAGCCAAGGATCGCTTCGAGTTCGAACTGAACGCCTACACCGTGATGAGCAATCACTTCCACTTCCTCGTGTACGTTCGCAGCAACGAAGCCCTCCGCCGCGGCATGCAAGGCCTAAACATTCGCTTAGCCCGAACGATTAACCGACTCTTCAACCGGAAAGGCAAAGTCTTCGCCGACCGCTTCCACGCTCGCGTCGTTCGCGGCTTGAACGCGATCAAAAAAGCTCTGCGCTACGTCGTGCAAAACGCGCGCAAGCATCAAGTTCCAATTCCTGCCGGCTAATGGGACCGCTATTCCTCCGGTCACTATCGTCACGCGCACGTAACCGACCCAAAGGACCTCCCAATCCTCAAAGCCGCTGGCTCCTTCCTAACTATGTGCGCAACGATGCAACTCCTCCCCAGCGAATTTCCAGGCCCGCACAATCGAGCCGACCCCCATTGATTAGTAAGCCCAACACCTCCTCCAAAACTGAGTTCCGACTCACTCCCTGCGAACCCCGCAGCCGCTCCTCTGCCTTCCAACCGAATCTGCCCGCCGGCAACTCCACCCCCTGCCGTTTAAGTCATTCTCTGACCGCTGCACCAACCCTGCGCTTCTATCCAGCTCCCCAGCGAATTTCTTCGCCCTCACAACCGCGCAGCTCCAATCCACTAACGCTTTCAACGCCTTCTTCCTAACTACGCTCTGCCTTCCGCGGCTTGCGATGAGAAGTCGAGATCTTCTCGAGCGTACGATCACGCTCGAGTAGTACGGGAGCATTCTGAGCGGCGGAAACACCCATGTTGAAACTTAACGAACTGCAGCGAAAAGGGTATCCGCATGGTTGTAGCTCTATTGGTCGCGAGGTTTAAGCCATTTGCGCAAGGTGCGATTAGCGGCAGTTTCGTCCGTTTCTCGGGAAAATGCGGCTAAGTTCGGTCGGGGTGAAAGCGGACTTAGCCTGGCTGTAGCTTTGAAGGGTAGGGTATCGAATGAACAATCCCTGAACGCTGAATTCGAATCAATCTCGACTGAAATCAATCCCATGATGACCTCGTTCTGTCTTCTCGCGCTATCTGTTCTTCCGATTCATTTGGAGGAGTCTTCGACGCTCGACCCTGCTGGCAACCAAGTGCTTGCGGAGGAAACGTTGTTGGAGGTTCTGACGCGTTGGGGCGATGTTTCTGATGCCACCATTAGCTATGACGATTCCGTTCAAGAGTCGCTGATTCAATCTCGATGCGGTCTATTATCCGATACGATTCTGTCGGATGAAGAGTACGGGGTCGTTGTAGAAAGCCTGTTGTCGATGAATGGCCTTGGGCTTGCCGAGCTGGAGAGTGACAGCAATCGTTTGCTGATCGTTTACGAATCGAAAGGCAGCGTTTTCGAAAAACCGGGACTGCCCAATACGGAAATGGGAGAGCTACGCAGCCACCCGGCGCTTCGTTTTCGTACCGAGCCTACTTTTGATGGACTCGATGATCGCCAATTGCCCGCCACGCTGCGTCCAATGATGCTTCCGCACGTTACTGTTGGGATGGATATGGAGTTCATGAAGAAGAGCAGAGAATTTCTGCTTCGATTCGAAGGCGCGGGAGTCAGGATTCTCGATTTGGAGCAAGTTCTTCGTGCGATGAGTAGCGAAGGGGAGATCGAGGACTTTCCCGTTCAACTAAGTTCATTCTTCAGGGCGCCCGAGCGTTCACTCGAGTTAGCCGGATTGGAGACTCTGCTTGATGTAGTGCGAGCCTACGATGAACTCATCGACATGCATGTCGCGCTGGGAGTGCCTACACGGAGTCGTCTGGAGGAATTGCCGTTCAACGACAGCGTTCAATCTGTGCCTGGGTCCGAAGTGCATTCATTCATGAGTCGGCTGCTATTCGATGCCGACTTTATTACGTCACTTCCGTCGAATCAGCACTCAGGCGTTCTCGCAATTCACACCACTGACTTCGACCCGTTGGCCGATTTCTTGCGTCGTATTCCTGCGAACTATCGATCTCCTGAGGACTTTGACCGACTCCCTTCGCTTGCGGTCTACTTGCCAGTTGCGTTGTTGGAAAAGCGCACGTTTATGTATGGGGTTACCCTCCGTCCGCTGCTTCCCTACGAAAAGCATGTTACGGCGCTGGGGGTATGCGACTACCGCTTATTGCTTGCAGGTCCCGGTGGTACGCTTAAGGCGGCGTGGGAAAAAGTGATGAGCGAGCAAGAGTAATCATGCTGAACGGCACAGTGTCGCTGGCCCCCAATTCCACAGATGTGCTGAGCGAGTCTCATTCGTCGTTTGTACGATACATCTTGATATGGATCACTACGAGTCGGATTCGCGCCGTCTGACGCCGAGTGAAACCAGACGATCAGAAGAGTCGATTTTTAAGGACCTCCGTGAGACAGTTGCTTACGGCAATAATCTTGAGTCGCGCAAGGTGTTTAGAGGACAAGCTGTGAAACCACGCGACAGTTTGAGGCGAATGCGCGCGACGAATCGATAGACGAGGTTTCGCAGCCAAGCGGTTCCCGGCAATCCTTCAATTGACGACAAGAGCGCCCAGGGCATGGGAGCGTATGAGATGGTTCTGAGCGCTGCGGCCGAGCGAATCGACACGAGCGCTGTGCCATTCGCACGCGGCTCGTACAGAATCATCGAGTCGACACTGTCTAGTTCATCGCCAATTAATCGCACGTAGGTTGACCCGCCGACCGGCGCGATTTGCAACGATTTCGCGTTGTCCCATGAGAGTATCCAACGGGCGCCGTTTTGACACATACTGCAGTCGCCGTCGATAAACACGATCGGCTGTTCGTCATGAGTACTGACCGCCCGCTTAGTACGCGGGATAAACAGTCGCGCGGATTGGCAGTAGCGTTTCCATGAACTGCCGAAGCGCTCGGCCAAGACCGGTGGCTCGATCAAGGTGAAAACCACGCCTGCGAACATTGCCATGTGAATCAAGTAGACGGCGTTGATCCATGAAGGTCGATAGCTGAAAAGCGCAAGGCACAACAGCAGGCCAGAGATCTGCATCGGATTGCGGACGAAGGCGTAGGGCCCAGTATCGACCACGCGTCGCGGCGCATCCCATGGAATCGGAGTGCCCTCACCCATCAAAGCGAATTCGCGCACCGCCCAACCGCCGAGACCGAACGCGACGAAGGCGAGTAGGCCGGGTACGACGGGAATCGGAGAGACTTCGATGGGGCCGACGAATTTGACTGCCAAAGCCTCGAACCAGATTGGCATCAGGCAAAAGATCAGGGGTAGCAAGCAGGCCAGGTAGAGCAGTGACCGTGTGAAGGGCGGAATGGCTCGTAGCGATCCGAATCCGGTCGGTTCGCCTGCTCGTTTACCGATGGATGCGTACAGCCAAAGTGTCGTGAAGAAGACGACGGTTAAGAATCCGATGTCCCACAGGTACCAGTACGAAGACCAACTCTCGAGGAAGAGCATCCATTGATGAATGGTGAGATCGAAGAGAGTGGTTAGGCAAATCCAGAAGAAAACATAGGCGCCAGCTTTGGCATTCGAACAGGGCAGGCCGGGCCAGCGCTCCAAGAGCCAGATCATTCCCAGGCCCCAAATCAGCGTCCAATCAAAGTGAAGATCGAGCGGGACGCCGCCGAGCGCGAATCCGAGATCGCGATAGCGCCAACCGCCCGCGCGCTGAATCAAAACGTCGAGCAGGATACCCAAACCGAGATGAACGAGGGCCGCGAGCGCTGAACGACGGAGCGTGATAGCGGAAGGTCGCAACCAGGCGAGCATGATCCACATCCATCCGACGCAACACAGAAACAAGCTTGAGCGCAGCAGCACCGAATGCTCAAGCATCCAATCGCGCAGGCTCATTTCAATTCACTTCGGAGGGCAGCGGACCACATCGAGCTCGCGAGCGCATGGGTTTCGGCGATCGCGAATCGTTGGAAGGGTACGAAGTAAGCGCGCGGGCTGAGGAACGGTTCGAAACGAGTGCGTTGTTTCACCCAGAGTTCGCCGTTCCCCTCAGAAACGATTTCGATTTCCGAATCGATGAAGCGCATCCAGTGGCTCATCTTGGTCGAGTCCTCGAGAACCTGAAATCGAGCGCCGTTTTCAATCATCTCCCTGCGCAGCAGCCAACGCCCTTCGACGCCTTCGCAGCGACTGAAGTGAACCACGAACTGATCGCCGTGCTCTTCATATCCAACGGGAAGCGGAAAGCCGAGGCTTAGGAAAGTCGAGTCGTTGTCCAGCACCGGAACTTCGCCGCGAATGGTTCGAACCCAGTCTCCTAGCTCGCCCTCGACGAGCGTTTCGGTTTCGACTACCAGAATTTCGGGCGCGGGAGGGAAGCCGTACTTTTCCAGGGAGCCCCAAGCGAAGGGCAGGAATAAGAGCGCGAGGGAATCGCCGCTGCGCATGCCGCTGAATCCGCGAACGACGACCACCACGGTCAGGCTAATCGCGATGAATAGAGGCGAAGCCATCAACAGACAGATTGCGCCTTCGCCCAGAAGGGGCGCTGCGATCGCCAGAAAAATGATGTTGGCTTGAACCGTGCGTCCCCAGACATTTCGGGTACGTGTCAGATGGATGACCATCAAACCCAGTAGCACGGGGAGTCCGATGAAAAGGGCAGCGGTTTGTTCGAGGTGCGCTTGCCCGAGCACGTAGTAAACGAAACTCAAGACGCAGCTGATGACGATCATGGTGGTGAGCCAAAGTCGGACGCGCTTTGAAATCAGGCGCGGTTCCGCTTGCCTGAATTGAGCCAGCACTTCCTGCATCTCGATGTCTAAATGTTCTGGGTTCATTTTCTCTTCACGCTCTTTGGGGGTCTTTCAGCGATCGGTCCAGTAGGACGAAAGAGTACTCTAAATATCGGAACTTTCAGAAAAAACTGAAAAGTCAGAACGAATAAGGCATACTTCTGACATGCAAAGCACCGACGACGTCCGGCAGGCCTTTCTCGATCTCTGGAGCAGCCTGGCCACCTTTTGGGGCATTCCGCCCAATACCGCCCGCGTTTATGCTTGGCTGCTGGCTTCGGCAGAGCCCGTAGACGCCGAGACTCTTTCGTCCGAGTTAGAGATGAGTCGCGGGGCGATCAGCATGGCGACGCGAGACTTGAAAGACTGGGGCCTAGTGTTGCTGGTCAAGCCGTCGGGATCGCGGCGAACGTTATTCCGACCCGAAACGGACCCCGACAAAGTCGTTCGCAACATTGTCGCTACGCGCAAGCGCCGCGAGTGGGATCCCTTGCTCGAAAATATGCGCGAGTGGATCCCCGAACTCAAACGGGATCGCTCCGCCGACGCCAAGGCTTTTCGCGAGCGTCTCGAAACCATGGAGGCCGTGATTTCGATGGCCGACGACATGGCCGAGGTCTTCTTGAAGGGCGGCCTGGTGCAGAAGTTGGGACTCAAGGTGCTCTCTTCGCAAACCGCGAAGCGCAAACGCAAACGTAAGGACCCGAAATGAAAGTTCTACTAACCGGAGCAAGCGGATTTGTGGGCAGCCACCTCCTCCGTGAGCTGGAGCAACATGGTCACGTCGTCACAACGGTCGGTCGCGGTGCGGAATCTGACTTCGATTGGTCCGACGAACAATTGAGAGCGGGCGTCGCCGCCGCTGACGGAATCATTCACTTGGCAGGCGAAAACCTGTTTGCACGCCGCTGGTCGAAGAAGACCAAGGCGGTCTTGAGGGAAAGCAGGACCGTGCCGACGCGTCGGCTTGCTGAACTCGCCGTTGAACTCAAAAAGAGCTTCTTGGTGACGGCTTCCGCCGTGGGCTATTACGGTCCGTCAGATGCCGAGCGATTGACAGAGGATGCGCCCAGAGGCGACGACTTTGTCGCGAAACTCTGCGGCGATTGGGAGGAAGCGACAAAGGTCGCGCGCGAGTCTTCCGTTCGCGTGTCGACCGTTCGAATTGGCGTGGTACTCGGTGCCGATGGCGGCGCGCTAAAGCGCATGCTCTTACCTTTCCGGTTGGGCCTCGGCGGTCCAGTCGGCAATGGCAAGCAGCCCTTCCCATGGATTCACATCGACGACTTGACTGCGCTGTTTCGGTTCCTAGTCGAGAACGATACAGCCAGCGGCATTTTCAACGGAACCGCGCCAAACTCGAACTCGATGGGGGAGTTCGCTCGCGCGCTCGGCAAAGTGCTTCACCGTCCAGCGCTACTACCCGCACCTGCTTTTGCACTTCGCGCACTTCTCGGTGAGGTCTCGAGTATTTTGCTGACGGGACAACGCCCTGTTCCGCAGCGCGCGCTGGACGCTGGCTTCGAGTTTAAGCATCCGAGCATCGATGCTGCACTCAGCGACTTGTTGTAGTTCTTCTTCGAATGACATTTACCACGGGCTGCTAGCCGAGTAAGCGACCGAAGAGCTCCGCGGCTACCGAGAACCGATTCGTGTGTCCCCGGAAACTTCAAGCGTCATGGTGGGGCAGGTAGCTTGAACTCCGATTGTGCGGCGCTTGTTGGCGGTAGAGCTACGGCGTGGCGTCTAGCTCAATATCAAACTCAGGCGGGCGTCCGAGACCGTGTTAGGATGCTGGACCAGATGTCGATTCAAGCCGAGTCGAACTGGCTCTCTACCCCTAAATGGAATCGTTGGGCTCGATTCCGTTATAAGCGTTTTTTTCGTTTGCCCCCCTCAGGATTCTCATGTCACGAACAGTCACCTGCTTAGTCGCGTCCTTCTTTTTGTACCTCGGTGCTTCGGACCATTCACTGGCTACGAATTGTGCTGCGGGGCAAAGCTACAAAGTGGTGAGCGAATCTGAAGTGCAGATGGAGACCGTCTCGTTCGAAATTTATCGAAACGGCGAACCGATGGAGGGGATGGACGATCCCGGTGGTTCGAGCGAGAAACGAACGGTGGTGACGATCGATCAGATTCTCGAAGCTGATTCCGGAACTGCGACCAAGATGCGACGGGTGTTCGAAACAGTTGAAGGGGTCCATACTTCCGAGCGTCGTGGCGAACAGCAGTACGACTGCCCGCTCGATGGATTGACGCTGGAACTGCAGTTGGAGGAAGGCGAGGTTAAGGTTGAAGTCGTCGACGGTGAGGAACCCGATGACGAGCAAGCATTGGAAGGTCACGGCTTTGGTTTTGATGCCGATGCGTTGCTGCCAGGCGAAGCTGTTTCGGTTGACCAAAGTTGGGAGCTCGATGACGACCAAGTGCGCCGCGTGCTTGGACTCGAAATTGATCGCGCTTTGTTTCCACGGAGTGCTGGCGACGGTGAGGGGCGACGCGGCGGTGGCGAAGGCGGTGGTCGCGGACGTCGCGGCGGAGGTGGACGCGGCGGTAACGCGTTTGCACTGATGCGCATCGCCGAGTGGGAGGCCACGGCCACCCTGGCTTCCGTGGGGGAAAAACATGAAGGCGAAAACTGCGTGCGAATCGAGTTTTTGTTCGAGGCGGAAGGCGATCAGCCGGAGCGCGAGTTTGGCCGCGGCCGCGGGCGCGAACGCATGTTTGAACTCGAAACAGTCCCGTTCAACGAGAGCACATATGAAATTAGCATTGAGGGCTTCTTGCTCTTCTCGCTCGATTCATCGTTACCGCTTCAGCTTGAACTGGAAGGGACGATTAGTACGGAGTCGAACGTGCTTCGCGAGAATGGCGAGATGTCGCTCGAGATCAATAGCGAGGAAGCCGGCACTTTCCTGCGTAAGTTGAAAGTTTCGCTCCAAACCGAAGACTGAAATCGACGTTACACTGATTCACGAACCTGGCCTTGGATCACTTTCCTGCGGCCAATTGAACCGAACACCATGCACAAACTCATCCTGCTAGTTCTTTGTCTGCTTGTACTTCCGCTTACCGCCCAGGCCGACGTCACCGATTGGCTCGATCAGGGGCAAGCGCTTGCGGGTATTAGTGGGGACCCTGTTCTAACGGGCAGCGGAAACCTCGCTTCGGGTGGAACGGTCAATCTACTTGCCGAGAATTTGGCGCCCAGCTCCCTCACGATCTTGGTCGTGGGCTTTCAGGCCAATCCACTGCCGTTCTTCGGTGGCATCTTGCTGCCCAATTCGGATGCGGTACTCGGTCCATTTCCGACATCACCCCAAGGCAAACGCGCGATCAACGCGACGCTAAGCCCCGGCTTTCCCGACGGGCTCGACCTCTTCTTTCAGTTCTGGACCGCCGATAACGCCGCGACTCAAGGCGTGTCGGGCACGAACGCGATCCGCGCGACGCCGACATCCGCAATTGAACCGGGAGTCTTTCCGAGTTCGTGGATTAGCGGTGCTCCGAACTGTGGAACCGACCCCGACATCCAAGTTCATTACTACAACCAGAACTTCGTCATCTTGCGTCAGTCGATTTGCACGAACTTCGAAGGGCCGTTCATGTTCTTGTTGTTTGGAGATGACGAAGTGCTGATGCTCGACACGGGCGCGGGTAACGTGAATTTGGCCGGTACCGTTCAAACGGTGATCGACGATTGGCTGATCGCGACTGGAAAACCATCGATCGACCTCACTATCGTGCACACGCATGGCCACGGCGATCACACCGCGGGCGATGCGCAGATGAAGGCACAGTTCCCGAATGCGAAGCTCGTTCCGGCAAACGTAGCGGAGATTAAGAACGTCTTCGGTATTGCAAACTGGCCGACGGACATTGCCTCCTACGACTTGGGCAACCGCGTCGTTGACATCATCCCGCTCCCTGGCCACGAGACGGCCCATCTGGCCTTTTACGACAATCGCACCGGCACTCTGATGACCGGCGACAGTCTCTACCCTGGACGCCTGTACGTTTTCGGCGCGACGTCCCAAGACAATTGGTCGGTCTTTCGCGACAGCATTGAGCGGCTCGTCAACTTCACGGCAACGCGCACGGTCTGCTGGGTTCTCGGCAATCACATCGAGATGTCCACCACGCCTGGTGATGATTACCCGATCGGTGCAGCTTCACATCCGAACGAGCACAGGTTGCAGCTTGAGCGCAAGCACCTGATCGAACTTAACGACGCGCTTCAAGCGAATCCAACACCCGTGACTGAAGTTCACGACGACTTCATCATCACTCCGATCGGTTAGTTCTCAGCTGGCCAATTGTTGCGCTAACGATGGAAACTATCACAGCTTCAGAGCTCAAAGAGAGGCAGCAGAACGGCGAGGATCTTCATTTGATCAACGTCCTTCCTGCTGTGAGTTTCAAGAAGCAGCACCTTCGTGGCTCGATAAACATCTCAGCCTACAACGAGGACTTCCTCGATCGAATCGCGGCGTTGGTCAGCGACCAAGCCGATACGCTCGTGCTCTATTGCCTGACCAAGAGTTGCAACGCTTCGTCGAAAGCTGCCCAGCGATTGGATCAAGCGGGATATACCCAAGTCTTTGACTTCGAAGGCGGCGTAAAAGAATGGCTGGCAGCCGGCTACGCGATTTGACTGCGTATGGCCGTGCTTACTCCGGAAGCCTCGTTCAACCTTTAAACGATCCTAGCGTGAAAGGCTGAGTAAACGTTTAATCGGGCTATGCTGACGGACACCACTTTTGCGGCTGCCGCAAATCGAAATGGTGTCGGGCTAATTTAAGAGGAGAAACCCAATGTCCGATGAAGTTCCGAAGTTCTACAAGAATCCGTCGCTCGCAATCGTTCTGTCCTTTCTTTGCATGGGCTTGGGGCAGATCTACAACGGCGAGATAGGCAAAGGCATCTCGTTCATCGTGCTCTATTTTATCTCGGCCATGCTCATGGTGGTTTTCGTGGGATTTATCACGACGCCCATCCTCTGGATTTGGGGCATGGTCGACGCGAACAACTCGGCTAAACGAATCAATAACGAATTAGCCGCGGCGTAGCATTTCCTGATTTGCGGACCTCTGTCTCGCGCGACTGCGGAACTTGTGTGTACACAGATGTTGCACAGGCGCCCTGCGGTACGCGTTGAAGGCTTAGGACTGTATCTAGTTGAACTCGACGTACTGGCCGCCGGAGTCTTCAGCGAGCCACTCCATGAGCAGGAGTGAGCTGCCGATAGCGACGGTGTGAATTTGAATGCCGCGCGTTTCGTTCCAATCCGCCACTGCGGCTCGAATGCGGCCTGGATCGGTGGTGTCGCCCATGGAAGGCTCGCCGTCCGAGAGCATTACGATTGTATCGACATCGAGATCCTCGAAGGCTAGCTTCAAGGCTCCGTGAATGTTTGTGCCACCACTGGGGATGAAACCTTGGATGTACTCCAATGCATTGTCACGTGAGGACTCGGTCGGCGTGGCGATGCCTTCGTCACGCCAGCGTTTCATGTCGCTTGAAAATTTGAGAATGTTGAAAAGCGTGTTCGGGTCTAGGGCCTTGATCACTTTGGCAAGCTCGCGTTTCGCGATATCCATGCGAGGCTTGCCTTCTTCTCCAACGTGCTTTGCACGCAGTGGCTCGATCATCGATCCCGACACATCGATGATGAAGATCACGCGTTCTGACTCAATTTTGATGCCGAAGAATTGAGCGACAGTCGAGATCTGACGTTGGTTGCGCTCCACTAATTCGAGCTCAAGCTTGGCTAGCTCGTCCTCACCGATTGGTGAAAAGTCGGAGCCCTCGTTTTTCCACCAAGCGATCCACGATTCGCTTCGATTGCCAAATGGTTTTCCGGTGAGACGCCAAAGCGTTTTGGTAAGCAGGATCGCAATGCGGCCTGATTCCTTGGGAAGTCGTTTGACGAGTGCTCCTACTGATTCCGAGATGCGTAGTTCTTCAAGCGCTTTAGCAGCGGCGAGTCGCGTGGACCAATTGCTGTTTGCGAGTTGCTTGACGAAGAATTTAAGGAGGTCGCGCCGCTGCAGGCGACCGAGTTCAAAGATCGCCGCGTTTCGAATATTGAGCTCTTCCGAGTCAGCGAAGCCTTTCAATCGCTCGACCCATTCGTCGTGGCTGCCGTGAATCTTGCTGAGAGTTCGCAGCAGCGTCTCAAGCACTGGCGTGTCCTTCGTCTTGTCCAACAGCTTCTCAAGGTCTTTGATTGCAGCCTGATCCTTTCGCTCGCCCACCGCGTGCAGTGTCGCCATCAGGACTTCAGGATCGCGATCGCGCAGACCTTTTCGAATGCTCGCTTCGATCTTCTTGTCGTGAATGTTGCGGGTCGCACGCAGCGCGAATGCTTTCTCGTGCGGCTTGCCCTTGCCGATTAACGAAGCGATCTTTTTCCTAACCTTCGGATCGTCCATCTCCGCGAGCAGATCGGCGATCTTGTTGCGCAATACCTGTTGCGTGACGTTTTGCTTTTTGGCGTACGACAAGAACTCCTTGAGTACCTTCGGGCCGTCAATGTCGGTCACGATTTCGGCGCAAAAGGCGCGAAACACGCCGGGTGTGTCGATGCGCTTGAGAAGTTCGCGTGCGAGTTCAGCTGCGTCGACATTTTCTCGGCCGTGAAGTTCGGCGAGCGCAACCCGTTTGATGGCTAAGCTGCGGTTGTCGCGAAACACACCGAACAATTCAATGTCGGTGAGGCTCAGCAATAGTTGCTCGATGGCCAAGCGTTTGATTTCCGGTAAATACGGAATGATCGGCACTTTTAGCGCTTCCTCAGACCTCCTTGAACGTGGCGTACTTTTTGTGGAAGGCTTTGCCTCTTTTCGTTCGTACTCCGCTCGATACCACGCCACATCATCCGCGGTGGCCAGTCGCACATGCTGGCGCATGGCTTCAATCCGCACGTCGTCGCGAGCAGGTGAATTGACGATTAGAGCTAGAAAGGTTTTTCCGTGCTTGGGCGCGTCGCCGAGGGCTTCGAGTGCCACCGCACGTAGCTCTGGCTCCGTCGCGTTCGTCGCGACGTTCATGACCTTTTCGAGCGCGGGCTGGAACGCATTCTCGACTTTGTCGAAACGGCTAAGCGCGCGAACGACCTCGCTCCGCATCCAGATGCTCGCCATGGAGTCGTACACTTCAAGAAGTGCTTCCATAGCTTCGCGCGTTTGCAAGTCGGCGAGCTGCGCGATCAGGATTTCGTCGGCTTGATCGCGATGTTCAAGCAACTCAGCGCGCAGCGTCGCCAAGTCATCTAGCACGCTCGCTACATGGGGAGTGCCCTTGGTCTCGATGACCTCTGTGTGAGATAAGAGAGTGGAGGGGGCGTGAAAGGAAACAAAAAGTAGTGCACAAAAATACGCTGTATGCGAATGCATCACATTGGAGAGTCGCGGAGCGTACAGCGCCTGGAAGGGGCGCGAATGAGTGAGCTAGCGATTAGAGGCAGGTAGGCTTAACCTGTCAACACGGAAAGCTCATTGAAGGTCGTTCAAAACGAACTCCATATTTAGCTTCCAGAATTACGGAACAAACGTGACCGAGACCGCGTTACTCACGAGGCTGACGCCGCCGAGGAAGGTTCCTGCGAAATAGGCGTGATGCAGTGTCAGACCCGCAAGGAAGGAATTTGATCCCGGCGGAATGTTGAGCGTTGCTGTTGCGCGCCCTGCGTTATCGAGCGCGCCGTAGAACTTGGAGAAGATCGGCAAGTTCGACATGGTTTGGGTGAGCCCAAGGTAGCGATCGAATTTCAGTGGGATGTCGAATCCGTTGCCGAGCGAGTAACTGGGAGTCGTGCCACTGGTGGAGCCGAGCATGATGTAATACCACTTACTGGCTTCGTAACTCGCAGTGATGTTGAGTTGTTGGGAACCACCCGCGCTGAGCGAAATGCTCTCAACGTCACGCGTTAAAAGCGGTGGCACATCAATCTCGAATTGGTAGGCGGAACCCGATTGAAATCCGTTGTCCCCGTCGCCCGTCGAAGCGGCCAGGACTGTCGATCCGCTGATCGCCACGGGGCCTCCAAAGTAATCTTCAACCGCGATGTCACTGGAGTAAAACTGTTCCTGTTGAAAGCCGGTGGTCGTGTCAAAGACGTAAGACGTCCCCATCTTTATACCGCCCAGGTTGGAGTAGGCGCCAAGGACCGCGTATCTACCGTCAATCGCGACGGACCGAGAAAAGTGCGTCACGAGCGTGCCGGAGCCCGGGCTCAAATAATCGCGAATGTCGCCAGTTACGGAGTCGACGAGTATGGCGTAGTCAGATCCTTGAAAAGGACTCGGAGCGCCAATGATGGCGACCTTTGGTCCCATGGCGAGAGTGGAACCCAAGCGGGCGCCACTCATGAGATTGAAGGGCAAGATTTTCTTGAGTTGTTGTCCAGTCGTGACGTCGAACAGGTAAGCCGCGCCTGTGAAGTAGTTGTTGTATTGATAACCCGACGCACCAACGATTGCCCGATTCCCTGCGATGGCTACGTCGAGTCCGAAGTAGAGATAATCCTCACCGTCGTCGGGGAGAAGTTTGGCGAGTTGAAGGCCGGTAGTCGTGTCGAAGAGATAGGCCGCACCTGAATAGATGCCGTTGTCACCATCGCGCCATGCGCCAACGATGGCGGTTGTTCCACTGATCGCAACGTCGCTACCAAAGTTATGAGCCATGTGGCCATCGTCTGGAGTGAGCTTGGCGAGTTGCACTCCCGTGGTTGAGTCGAACAAGTAAGCCGCACCTGCACCTTTGCCATTGGAATTGTTATCCCGCATCGCACCGACAATTGCGGTCGTTCGGGTGAGCCCAACTGAAGCTCCGAACTCGTCGCTCTTCTCACCGTCGTCCGGCAAGAGCTTTACGATCTGTGTACCCGTCTCCAGGTCAAAGAGGTAAGCCGCTCCCGCTTTTAGACCATTCTCTTCATCGCGGTACGCACCGATGAGGGCCGTCTTTCCATTGATGGCAATATCACTTCCGAACCCGGCGTTCGGAGAGCCGTCGTCCGGTAGGAATTTCGCGACTTCAGTAACGACGTCCGCTCGCGCTATTCCACTAAGGAAAACAGGCAAGCAGAGCGAGGCGAGGAGTGAACCATTCAAGCGGCTGGCTTTCTTCATGGGCGTTGCCCCAATTATCACACACTTCGCGAATATCGGAGTCGCTCAGATTGCGCGAATTGCAATTCGTAAAATTGGCCCCGGGGCACGCATATCGCGCTTAGGTCCGTATCTCGATTACTCCAGTTGGAGAATGTGGGACTCTTTCTCCGCTGGTCCGTCGATGACTTCTAGTTGAGTCGAAGCCACGATGCCATTGTCCGTGCGAACCAAAACGTTGACGAATCCGCGTGGCAGCGACGTGGCTGTCGGGTAAGTCGAATTCGCCGAGTCAGTTAGCTTTGCCGATCGTTCCATGAAGTCTCGTAGATAGGTTCGATTGGAGAGCAGTTCACCCACGGCGTTTGTGAACTCAATCTCCGCGGTCGCCCAGTCGTTGTTTGCGAAGTCTAGGCTTAGGCGAAGGGTGAAAGCGGGTTGCAATTCGATTTCTACGAGTTGCGTTTTTCCGGGCAGGACCTCAACCGTCGTCGGCAAACAATAAAAGCGCGAACCTCCGGAGACGATCGTCCACGTGCCGATTGAGGCCTCGCCAGATAACAGTCGACCATTTGTCCGCGCGAACGACTTCTCGAATTGATTCTCCGACCGGAGCCTAATGTCCGGCTGGAACTCCTCTTCGAACTCCATGCCAGAAAGAACCACTTCTACATCACCAACGGGAAGCGGTCGCAACACCCCGACGTCCAGAGTTTGACCCTCTTCAATTTCGATCCAATCGCCGAGCATTACGGGTGCTGATGTAGCGATGAATGCGAACTGATATTCCCCAACGGCCATCGGCCCCCGAAGAAACCGTCCCGACTCTCGATCGAAGTCAACGAACTGCCCTGCCCAGGGATCAGCTTTGGAATAAATCAGCAACTTGACATCGCCTGGAACCTGATCGTTTCGATCGCGAAAAATCCCGGTAACGCTTCCCTTTTCAAGGTTCATATCCTCGACGACGAGTAATAAATCCTCCGTGCCCGGATGGACTCTCATCGTGAGGTGTGGGTCCAGCCATTCACCCGGAGAAAATACGCCCAGCTTCATGGGCGTATCCCCAACGTTGCTGAGCACAAATTTGCCTTCTCTGTCGGTTTCTTGCTGTCGCCAAGTTTGCATGCCGGCACGCGCATCAATCATCAAGCCAACGAGGGGATTGCCTTCAACGTCGACAACCGTTCCGGATATGAGCGGATGCGGGTCGAGCTGAAGGTCAAGTACGGTTGTTTCTCCGGATAAACACTTTGCAGATTGATAGTCCCGACCGAGCTGGCGGTCCTCACCAATCGCGCTGAAGTGTTGTATTCCGGCAGGCACCTGCTCCAATCGAAAGTTGCCGTCGGAATCCGTTAGCGCCACAGGAAGCGGGAACGATTTGTCTGGTTGGCGGTTCTCCTCGATTTTCTGGCACCAGACTTTAGCGCCTGCTACTGACTGCCCACTGAAATCGGTAACGCGACCAGTTACGGTTGCGCTGTGTTTCAGTTGAATCACGTGTTCGACGAATCCGGAACTCACGGGGCGTACCGAGCCCGAGTAGGTCGGAAAGCCACGCGCCTGAGCACGAATCGGAATTGAAGAGCTCCATTGGTTCGATTTGTACCCACCGGGAAGTTCGAACCGTCCGTCCTGATCAGTAAGAACGGAAACGAGACGAGCAATAGCTTCGCCGTTTGAGCTGTAGCCACCGGTTATATATCCGCCTTCGTAATCGGCGTGAACAAACGCTCCCGCGACAGGCTTACCGTCCGGATCGATCACTTTTCCGGTGATGCCGCCGGCCCGTTCGCCGAGAACGAACATCGCTTCGCTAACACCGTCCGGTCCTTTTGGCATTTCGCTAACCCGAAAATCAGAAGCAGCCAAGTAACCACTTGCTCGCGCTCCCAACTCGGATTGTTCGATGTCAATCGATTCGATGTTGAAGGTGCCATCTCCGTTTGTCTTTGCGACGCATGCTGCTAAGGTCCATTCATAGTGAGGGTCTCGCAGCCAAATTTGAGCGCCGGGCACTACATTGCCTTCACTGTCTTCAACGATTCCGCGGACGGTGCCTCCCTTGGGTAGGGTCCAGTCGAATTGGGTCGTCTCGCCGGCAACCACGTCGCCGACAGACGTTCGGTGACCGCGCGTGACGCGCACTTCGAACTCGCCGGGAATCAGTGCCTCCATCAAAGCAACTCCATCTTCACCGGTTACCGCGTGATGGTCCGTTGCTCGTTCCGACGCGACGCCTTTTGTCTTCCCGAGGATGACCACCCCTTTCGCCGGGGAACCGTCGTGCCATTTGATTTGGAGTCGTAGTGAACCGAATTCTGAAACTTCGGTTTCAGAGACAACCGCAATCGCCTCGCGTTTGTGCTCGTCTTCAGTCGTGCCAAGGAGCGTTTCAATTGCCTGGGGTGGCTTATTGAGTTGAACGCTCGCTGCCTGAACGGTTTCGGCTTCAGGTGGAGCGACGGACTCGCTGCTGATGATCTTCCAACCAATCGATACCGAAACGATCGCCACGCCTGCTAACAACATTTTCTTCATTGCGATCCCTCCCAGGATTCCTGTCACCGAAGCTGCACCGATTTCAATTTTCGTTGTCGCGAGTAAACCGGCTTTGTTCGCCGCGGACGACTGCATTGCGATGGGCATCAAAGCGGAAAGCCACTTACTCCGGTCGCCGTTTGCGTTCTGATCAAGACTGATGCGCAAGGACTCAAGCGCTCGCGATAATCGAGTCTTGATCGTCTTGACAGGAACGCCTTGCCGTTCGGCAATCTCCGTCGGCGTTTGTCCTTCAAAGTAACGCAGGTAGATTGCGGAGCGCTGCGCCTCGGGCAAGCGCTGTATCGCATCGAGAATTACTCGCCCGTATTCAATGCGCTCGAACGACGTGGACTCGGGTTCTTGACCTTCCTTCCGCGCCACATCTTCTTCGCGCTCGGAACGATATCGATTCTGACGTCGCGCGTTGGAAGCTCGTCTTCTTACGACGCGACTTAGCCAGGCGCTCAGTGCGAGTCGACTGGCCGGCGGTTTTTCAAGCGCGACGACATAAGCGTCTTGCACCAAGTCTTCAGCGGCGTGGAGTTCCCCGACAAGTTCGAAAGCGAGACGCGATAGGAAATCCGCGTGTTCAATCAGCGCTTCGGATGTCGGGTTGGTGTCGATTCGGGGGTCCAT
>JBLINP010000044.1:0-21664 GCA_047639415.1 Planctomycetota bacterium
AAATGCGTCGAGCGCGGTGACTACGCGTCGATCATTCGCGAGTGGTCGGCGCGCTTTCCGCGCGAGCAGATCTACATCGGGCTCTATGACGACATAGTGAACGAACCGCAAAAACTGCTGACCGAAGTTTTTAGATTCCTCGACGTCGACGTGCCGACGGATTGGTCGGACTACCCGTTCAGCAAGAAGATTTTTAAGGGTCCCGAAATCGCGATGCCCACGCGCTGTCGCGCTTTGCTCGACGAGATGTACTCGAAAAATTCAGTCGAAGAGGTCGCGGACTTGTCCGGCCTCGATTTAGTTCGCGCCTGGAATTACGCCTAAGCCTGTTATGAACACGCTCTCAGAATTTTTGGCAGAAGCGGTTCGTGAACGCGAAGCCGAACCCTTTCTTACCGACCTACGCGACGGCGAAACGATCAGTTATCGCGAGCTTTCGGATCGCGCTCACTCCGCAAGTGCGTGGCTGGCCGAGCAAGGTGTCGGACTCGGCGATCGAGTCGCTTACGTCACGCAGAACTCGCCGAACTTCTTTCCACTCCTGTTCGCTTGCGTTCATCGAGGCGCAGCATTCGTGCCGATCAATGTGGCTGGTACGCCAGCAGAAACGAAGGACGTGCTCGAGGACTGCGAAGCCAAAGTCGTTCTCGCGGATGCGGTGGGCGAAGAGGGCTGGATCGTTGCCGACGACGACGTACTATTCAATCGAACCGAATCGTCGGACGCTGTGGACTGCCCGCCCGAGCAAGACGCGATCTTCATCTACACCTCAGGCACGACGGGCCGCAGCAAAGGCGTGATTCTGAGCCACCGCGCATTGAAGGCGATGGCGACGACGCTCGCAACGGTCTATGGCTACGCGCCGGGCATGCGCTTCCTCAGCATGCTGCCGAACTATCACATCAACGCGCCGGTCGTGACCGGACTCGCGATCGTCGCCGGGCGCTCGCACGTATTCGTCACCGATCCCTACGGTTTCACCAATGCGCGACTGATTTTCCCCTACGTGGAAGAGCACAAGCTCGACGTGTTGAGCGTGACCCCCTCGATCATGGCGTCGCTCTTGAAATTCAATCCCGGTGGAACCGAGAGCGATCTCGAGACACTCAAGTTCGCGCTGGTCGGAACGGCGCACCTGCCCGAGAAGCCCTGGCGAAAGTTCGAAGAGATCTTCGGCGTCCCCTGCTATCAAGGCTATGGACTGACCGAAACCACGACTTGGTCGACGATGACTCCGCCGGACGAGCGCAAGCGCTACGACTCGGCGGGCGTCGCGATTGATTGCGAGGTGCGCATCGACGAAGAGGGTGGCGAAATTCTGATTCGCGGTGACTCCGTTATGAACGGTTACAACAAGCGCAAAGCGCTCACGCGCAAGTCGTTCAAGGATGGTTGGTTCCGCACCGGTGACATCGGGCGCATCGACGACGACGGCCAGCTCTTTATCACCGGCCGCATCAAGAACATCATCAAGCGTCGTGGGATTCTGATCTCTCCAGAAGAGATCGATGGCGTGCTGCGCAAGTTCGAAGGCACGCAAGACGCTTGCACAATCGGAGTACCGGACGAGCTCTCCGGCGAGCGAGTGGTTTCGGCTTGCGTGATCGACGAGGATCAGGTCAATGCGCTGGGCGCCTTTGCGCGCGAAACGCTTTCGGCCTACAAGTATCCGGATGAGGTTCTGGTCATCGCTGCGATTCCGAAGACGAACATGGGCAAGCCCGACTTGAAGGAGCTACGCCGAATCGCGACGGGCGAGAAGATGGAGGCAATCGTCGAAAGCTTCGATGCCTATCGGTTCCGGCGCGCACACACTCCGGATATGCCGGTGATAAAGGAACGCATTCAAGCGGCGCTGCTGCGCGGCACGACGGTCGATTTTTCAGGCTACTGGGGTGTCGGTTCACGCGATGCGATTGCCAAGCCGGATCGTGTGGCAATTGATCGCTTGGCTAAGTTTCTAGACGCGATCAATACGGTCGCTGGGCGCCCGCTCGCGACGATGACTTTGATTCTGGCGGACATGCACGCGCGTTGCAATCAAGTCCCGACGGAGGTGCACGAGCCCTACTTCGCGGGTATCGATACGCTTGCGAAGGAGCACGGCTTCAAGACGCATTGGCTCAGTGCAGTTTGGGAGAAGCACAACCTCGATTTCGCTCGCGTGACGGAACAAATGTCGACGAACCAAAGACTCGAGGCTTGGGAGACCTTCGAGCTGCGTGAGGAATTCATACAGCAGGCGGCCAAGCGCTGCGGGGGCGACGAAGCTCTCGTGGAAGAGTTCGCCTATCGGTACTTCCTCACGATCGGAATGGAGAACGAAGCCGTCGCCAAGTCCTATGCGGACACCATCTTCTTTACCTACAACGGTCTCGAAGCGCGCGAATCCTTGCCCGTGTTACCGATGGTTCACTTGCACTCGCTCAAGCCCGGTACCGCGGCCAAGCCCTGGTTTCGCAACTAGTGGGCCGAACTTTTGAATCACCCCACTAGCGGTTAATGCGCGGGCGGTGCGTCTTTTGCGACGCGATTCCAAGGCAAGCGTTTATCCATCGTGGAGGCTCGAAGGGACGTTGCGGTAAAGCTGCGCCTCAAGCGTTCCCAGAGATAGCTGTACGAGAAACCGCGTTCGGGATTGATCCACGGATTTGGATCTAGCGGTTTAAAGGTGGAGTTGTGGATCGGCTTCACCTTTTCCAAAACCGCGAGCATGTTCTTGTGACGTTTTTGAAGGCGCGCGAAAACGCGCTTCCCATAGATCCCGTGGATCATGGCGTCGGCGTGACTATCCGACGGATAGACGAAGTTCTCCGGCCCGTACTCCACATCCAGGGGAGGCAAAAGTTCATAGAATGGATTGCTGGGACTGTGGAGCTGCTTGTTGTCCAGCGCGAAGGCAAACACTTGAACCGAGTGACTCTCGGCGAATTTAGCAACGGTCTTGAGGTTGTGGTTCATTCCCCGGACACTGCGGAGATGGCCGATTTGCCAAAGGATGAAGTCGGGCTCGAAGTAGAGAGCGCGCTCTAGTTGCGCAGCCAGGCAGCGGCGCGTATTGGGGACGCCGAGGTTCAGGACTTCCCATTCAGACTCGACGAGCTCCGCAGCGTTGAGCTTGAGTTCCAAAACTTCCGGCCAGGTTTTAGCGAGCGGGACGCCCGCCGCCATGGTGAGTGATCCGCCTACGACCGCGATGCGCAAGGCGCCTTCCGGCTTAGCGCGCGTGGTGTCGCTGCCGCGCAGCCCGAAGTTATTGACTTCGAAAGGAACTCCCATGCTGTGACCCCGGGTGTTCGGCATCAGTCCCCACTTGCCCATTGTGTCCTGGTCTCGTTGCGGCGGTTCAATTGCAAAATCGGACATGAGCACGTGCGTGATCGTGCTCATTTCCCAACGACTGAAGCCCGCCATGCCGAATTTCTGAATGCGCAATCCCTGCTCGGCGATGCAGGCGAAGACGAGCAGCAGCCCGAGAACGCGGAGGCTGCTCTTGAAGATTCGAAAAGGGCGAAGCACGCTTTAGGGGCTTTCTTGGAGCTGCAGGACGGCCGCAATCGCGCGGTGGGAAGGGGGCCGGGTGTACATGGAAATGGGGTCGTTTGGAGCGCCATATTCGCGCATGCTCCAATTGAATCCTATCTCATTTGGCGGAACCGACAAGCTATGGATTCGGCCAATGGAGCCACGTATCCAGCGAACGCGCTTATTCATCAGCTTTCGCTGGCGAATCTGAGCGGGCAAATGGACTACGCGGGAGCGGCCGTGATCTGCTGTAAATCGTGAAGCTTGCGATAGATTCCGTTGCTTTCGAAAAGCTCGTCGTGCGTGCCCTGTTCCACGAGCTTGCCCTTGCGCAACACCAGAATTCTGTCCGCGTCGCGCACGGTCGACAAGCGATGCGCGATGATGACCGAGGTTCGACCTTTCATCAGTTGAGCGACCGCTTCCTGCAGCAAGTGCTCGGTGTGCGAATCAACATTCGAGGTGGCCTCGTCAAGGACGAGGATTTCTGGCTTGGTGGCCAGAACGCGCGCGAATGAGATCAACTGTTTCTCTCCCGAGGACAGGTTTTTACCGCGCTCGGTAACTACCTCGTCGTACCCCAGTGGGAAGCGGTTGAACAACTCCCCCAGGTGAAGCTGCTCAGCAATTTGACGTGCATCCTCCGGCGTGATTTCGGGATGACCGAGCGCGATGTTTTCGAGAATGGTGCCCTCGAACAAGAAGACGTCTTGCGGCACGACCCCCACTCGACGGCGCAGCTCTTTCGAGGGGTAATCGCGGATGTCGAGACCGTCCACCAAGATACCGCCGTGCTCAAGGTGATAGAGACGCGTCAGCAATTTCAGAATGGTCGTCTTACCTGCACCCGTGTCGCCGACGATGGCCAAACTCTGCCCTGGCTCAAGCCGCCAACTAATGTTTTTCAGCGCCGGCTCACCCTCGCCGTAGCCAAAAGTCACGTCCCGAAACTCAATGTCTCCGTGGGGGCTAGGAAGCGCAATCTCCGTAGTCGGCTCGGGTACGACGTCCTCTTCGTCCATCAACTTAAAGATTCGTCCGCCAGCCGTTAGGGCGTTCTGCAGAACCGTGTACTTCTGCGACAAATCTGAAAGTGGGCGAAAGAACTTTTGCATGTAGTCGACGAACAAGAACAAAGCACCCAAAGTAAGACCAGACGCAAGACCTTCGTTCGCTTGCAGGCCCATTCCCTCAATTACCAATCCGCCGCCATACCACAGGATTAGAGCGGTGGTCAGCGAGCCCAATAACTCGACGGCCGCGGAAAGAACCGATTCCAGCGTCATCGCGCGTATCTGCGAATCACGCACACCGGCGTTGATGGGATCAAATTCTGAACGCGCGAGGTCTTCACGCAAAAAGATTTGCACCAGCGACATTCCCGAAACGTTCTCGTGTAGAAAACCGTTCATCTGGCTAATACGACTACGCATCGCCTCATACGCGCCTCGCACTCGACTTCGCACCAGAGTTGTCGTCAGTAGCAAGAAAGGCACGATAACCAAACTGATGAGAGTCAGTTGCCAGTCTTGCCAGAACAGAATCCCCAGGGTGGCGACGATAAAAACGGCGTCGCCGAGAATGGTCACGACGCCCGACGAGAAAAGCTCTTGAAGGGCTTCGATGTCGGTTGTGACTCGGCCGACGAGAACGCCAGTTTTGTTCCGATCATGAAAGCGCATCGACAGCTTTTGCATATGGCCAAACAACGCCAAGCGCAGGTCCAGGAGCGCGTTCTGCCCGGCCTTGTCGACCGTATACATGTGCAGCCTGCGAAGGAAAAGCTCAGCTACAGAGACGCCGATAAAGCACAGCATCAAGAGCGGGAATCCGTCTAAATTGCGCGGCGTGATGTAATCGTCAATGGCGATCTTGACGATGAAAGGCGCGATCAAGCGACAGGCGGATGTAATGAGCAGCAAGCTCAAACCCGTACCGATTAGGAAGCGGTGCGGACGCATGTAAATCCACAGGCGCGCAGCAACCCGAACGTCGCGGCCTTCGACCGAGTCCTTCTGCCCGGCAGTTCCCCCGGCCTTGACTGATTCTGCAGCGCTACTCATGCCGCACTTCCCGCGCCTTGTCGGCGCCACAACGCGGCATACGGACCATCTTGTTCGAGCAAAGAATCGTGGGTCCCCGACTCGATGATCTTGCCCCGCTCCAACACCAAGATCTGATCGGCGTGTTTGATTGTCGAAAGCCGATGCGTCGCGATGACCGTGCTGCGCCCCTCCATCATGGGCACTAACTCACGCAAGATCTCCTCGGCGGTGTGCGAATCGACGGCGGACAAAGTGTCGTCAAGCAAGAGCAGATCGGGATCGAGCAACATCACGCGCGCCAATGCGGTTCGCTGACGTTGACCGCCCGAAAGATTGACGCCGCGCTCCCCTAGCAAAGTGTCCAAACCGTCAGGCAACTGCTCCAGGTCTTTCCCTAGACGAGCGGACTCAACCGCCTTCTCGATCTCTTCGCGACTGGCATCGGGTTTTCCGAGAGCCACGTTTTCAGCCAAAGTCTTGCTGAACAGAAAGGTCTCTTGGGGCACATAACCGACGCGACGACGAAGATCCTTCAAACTCAAATCACAGACATCGGCATTCTCGAATGAGACCTGCCCACGATCGACTTCAAGCTCACGAGCAAGCGCTCTCAACAATGTCGTTTTGCCAGATCCGGTTTGCCCAACGATGGCAAGCGTTTCGCCGGGCTTCAATTCGAACGAAACGTCATCGAGAACCATGCGCCCGACACCTTCGGTCGGTTCTATAGCGATGCCATTCGTTGAAGCCTGAGCTGCGCTCTCACTCGTGTCCCCCAGCACGCCTAGTTCGGGTGCCGGATAAGTAATCGACAAACCCGTCACTCGCAGTGTTCCCAAACTCTTCCCGATTGGGACCGGCGAGTCGGGTTCGACCAATGTGACCTCGGATTCAGTGAGCTCGCGCAACCTGCCGAGCGACACGGCGCCGCGTTGCAGGGAGCTAATCACGAATCCCAATACGCCTGTCGGCGCGGCCAACATGGCCAGATAAAAAGTCATCGCGATGAAATCGCCCAAACTGATCTCTTCGCGCACGACCATCGGTCCGCCAACCCAGAGAACGACGATGGTGGACATCAAAGCCAAGCCCATCATCAAGGGTGCTAGCGAAGCGCGTGCCCAACTGACTTCTAGATTCTTGCTCCGATAATTCTCACAACGCTCTCGAAAACGATCGAAGTCGTATTCTTCAAGCGTGAGCGTTTGAATCACCATGTGCCCGGACAAACTTTCGTCGACCTTCGCACTGAGATTGCCCAACTCTTCCTGTGCTGCTTTGGAGCCGCGTTGAATCACCCCGGCCATCCGCCGAGCCGCGACGATGAAGAAGGGAAACGGCAGGATGCTGAGCAGCGACAGGCTCGGACTGACGCTGACCATCATCGAGATGCAGATCACATACATCACGGCCGTCTCGGCCAGATACATGTAGACCGGCCCCATCAAGCCCTGCACGTTGCGAACGTCATTGATGACGCGCGACATGATTTCTCCGGTCCGGTTGCGGACAAAGAACGACGGAGGAAGTTTGAGCAAGCGCTCGAAAACGTCGGTGCGTAGGTCATGCACAACGCGACGACTGCCACCCAGCACAAGCAATCGACTCCAGGTCCGAATCACGGCGCCGAGCAGGGACACCACGACGATGGAAACAGCGCTCCAAAGAATCGCATCACCCACCACGGTCGGGTTCGCGCTATCCGCTTCGCTTAACTCGTCAATCGTATCTCCGAGAAAATACGGCACGAGCACGCGTAGAAAGACGTGTCCCACGATAGCCACAGCACCGAAGACGTAAGTCCACTGATACCGTCGCAAGTAGGGGCCGAGATGTCGTAGCACGCGCATGGGAAGCAAAAAGCGTCCCGACTTACAACGGCTGCAAATCGAGACGCAATGTGTGGGAGGAGTTGATTAGGGTTCGATGCGCTGCATGGTGCGCGGGAAGGGAATGCATTCGCGAACGTGTTGAATGCCTGCAATCCAACCAACCGTGCGCTCCAAGCCAATGCCGAAACCCGAGTGCGGGACTGAACCGTAACGACGCAAGTCGAGGTACCACTGGAAGGCTGCCGAGGGGAGGTCGTGTTCCTTGATCCGACGCTCTAGTTCCTCAAGATCCTCTTCGCGCTGACTGCCGCCGATCAGCTCGCCCACGCCTTCAGTGCCGAGCACATCGACGCACAGCGTTTTGGTCGGATCGACGCTATCGCGCTTCATGTAGAAGGCTTTCACTTCGTTGGGATAGTGCGTCACCATCACCGGCTTATCGAAACTGTTCGAGATGATCGTCTCGTCGGGAGCTCCGAAGTCCTCGCCGTAGACGAACTCCGATTCGGGATGCTCGGCCAGAATTTTGGCCGCTTCGTCATACGTCAGACGCGGGAACGGTCCCACGATGGCCTCGAGCTTCGATATATCGCGCTCCAACAATTCGAGCTCAGGTCGACGTCGCTCCAAGACCTGCGCAACCACGAAGCACAACATGTCCTCGGCGAGTTGCATGATGTCGTTCAAGTCGGCAAAGGCCACTTCGGGTTCGAGCATCCAAAACTCAGTCAGGTGACGGCGAGTCTTGGATTTCTCAGCGCGGAAGGTGGGACCGAAGCAATAGACCTTGCCCATCGCCATCGCGCCCGCTTCAGCATAAAGCTGGCCTGACTGCGTCAGATAAGCTTTGCGATCGAAGTAATCGAGCTCAAACAAGTTCGATGTGCCTTCACACGCGTTGGGCGTGAACATGGGCGAATCGACACAGATGAATTCACGCTCGTCAAAGAACCGACGCATCGCCGTAATGATGGCATCGCGAATACGCAGCACGGCCCACTGTTGCTTGGAGCGCAACCAGAGGTGCCGGTTCGAGAGCAAAAAGTCTTTGCCGTGCTCTTTGGGTGTAATCGGATAGCCATCCACGGCCTGCAATACTTCCCCATCGGAGACTTGCAGTTCGAAACCACCGGGTGCGCGATCGTCGGCGGAAACTTCGCCGGTGAGCATCAAGCTCGATTCCTGTCCCGCAGCACCAATGGCTTCAAACAACTCTTCGGACACGTTCTTCTTGAACAAAACGCACTGGCAATAACCCGTGCCATCGCGCAATTGAACGAAGTGCAGTTTGCCTTTTGAACTGCGATGATAAATCCAACCGCGCAGAGTGACGGTTTCGCCGACGAAGTCGCCGAGGTGTTCTACGGTCGTAATGGTGGCCATGAAATCAGAAAAGTTGAGGGTGAATGCGGAGAGTGGAGAAGCGCGAAACCGCTGGGCTTGAACAATCGGACGGAAGGAACCGCCGGAGACTCGAGCGAACCAGCGGGAAGATGTGTTACGGGAAGATGGAGTAAGAGGGATGCAGCTCGACGTCGGAGATCGTACCGCCACGAACGAGCACGGTACCTTTATACAGAGCGCCTTGGCGGTGGGCTTCGATCAGAACCTCGCCATCGTCATTGGCAAGTTTCATGACATCGGCGGCGCGGCTAATGATTTGGACGCGTTCGTAGCCCATGGCGAGAAGTCGATTCACCACGCGTTCGGAAACCGTAGGACTTGGTGTGGCCGGAACAAGTACGCCGTCCGATTCCCCCCTCGATTGTTGCGCCTGGGTTTCGACCGCTCGTAAGAGAACGTCCTCCGTGCGCTTCTGTCCGTCGCGAATGTCGACCACGACGTGTTCCAGACGGCGCAGGTCGATATCCTCGCGCTCGCTGGTCAACTTGCGAACCATGGAAGTCAGCTCGGCTAGAACTTCGAGGCGCTCATCCAATCGGTCCAGTCCCCGGAGCCCGGCGACCAACATCCACAGCGCGATGGCGCAGGCCGTTCCAATCAGAACGAATAGCGCGACGATCCAAGGCAGTCCGGCGACGAGCCAGTTGGGAATCTCAGTGAGGACGGGTTCAGACATGACGATCGGGCGCGGGCGAATCGATGTGACGGAAGGTCACAACTTTAGGCCGTGTGCGATCCGCCAGAATACCATCGTCTGGCCCGCTCCCAACCCCAGCCCCCCATCGCCGACGGATTTTTGCGTCCAGCGGCCATGAAAGCGCTGGAGCCGCTTGAAGCCGCGAGTTCGCACCTTTTGGTCCGTGTGATCGTCCTGTCGTGCGGATAGAGTGACCTGCCATATGGTCCGAGCGCTCTCCATCCTGTTCGTCGTGCTGCTTGTCGGCGCGCTTGTCCAGCTACCGCCTGCCAATCCCGCGCGCCTAGCCACCGTCCAAATCGCCGATTTATTGGGTGAGGCTCCGGACGGAGCGACGGCCCCAGAAGGTGAAAAACCACTGAGCTTGGCGGCTCAAATTCTGCGTGGCAAACACACATCAGAGCGCACCGATGAGGGATTGAAGTTCTCCATCTTCGGAGCACGCATGGTGGCTGAGGGCACCGACGAAAAGTCCGGCATTTTGTTGCACGGTATTTTGCGCGACTCGATTGCGCGCGGCCTTCGCATTCAAGCGGCCTCCGGCGCTGCGGACGAAAGCGGTGAAGACGCATCCATGTCCATCGCGATTCCTGGCCAGGACATGCCGCAAGTTGGTGGCGCCAGTTTTGTTGGAAAGTATGAAGACGGGATTCTTTCGCTCGAATATCAACCGGTTGGCGAGCCAGCGCTAATCGCTTCGAAGGAGTTCTCGCCTCCCAACAAGTTCAGTTTATTCCCGCCCCTCATCGCGATCTTCCTCGCGATTCTGTTTAGAAAACCTGTGCCCGCGCTGTTCTTTGGCGTTTTCTCAGGCGCCATGCTTCTGCAACACGGAGCGGGAGCCGGTTGGCTAGCCAGCATTGGCAGCGGTTTCGTCGACATCTTCGGTGTCTTCTTTTGGAAAGAACTCGTCGATTCGTGGCGAGCGCAAACCATCGGCTTCGTAATTTTCATGTTGGCCATGGTCGGTGTAATCACCAAGAACGGTGGATTGCGCGGATTGATGGACCTGATTGCGCGCCGTGCGACATCCGCTCGAAACACTCAAGTAGCTACCTTTCTGATGGGTTTGGCTGTCTTCTTCGACGATTACGCCAACACGATCTTGGTTGGCTCTACGATGCGCCCACTCACCGATCGCTTCCGCATCTCGCGTGAAAAGTTGGCTTACATTGTCGATAGCACCGCCGCCCCCGTCGCCGGTATCTCAATCTTCAGCACTTGGATCGCTTACGAAGTTTCGACTTTCAGTTCGCAACTACCCGCTGCTGGTTTAGCTGCAAGCGATGGGTACGCGATCTTCTTTCAAACGCTGCCGTATCGTTTCTACTGCCTCTTCGCGATTGCGATGGTCGCCTTCGTCGTTTTCACGGGCCGCGACTTTGGCCCGATGCTCAAAGCGGAAAAACGTGCGCGTGAAAAGGGCGAGCTGATTCGCCCCGGCGGAAAAGCAATGGTTGGCGATCACGCCACAAAACTGGCCCCCGCCGATGGTGTCATTCCAAAAGCAAGCCGAGCGCTGCTGCCCCTGTTTTTGTTCATCGCCATAACCTTGTTCGAAATCGTGCGAGGCGGCGGCGGTTTTGACATGAGCTTAGCGGAGTGGACCTCAGTCGAAGGGTTCTCGAGATTAATCGGTGCCGGCGGAGGAATCTGGCCCCTGTTCGCAGGTTCGATGGCGGGCTTCGTGCTCGCCGTCATCATGTCCTTCGCGGTAGGTCTCAAATCCGAAGTCGCAGGCGCGGCCTGGAACACCCTGCGATCGATGGGAATCGCGATTGTGATCCTCTATCTGGCCTGGATGATCGGAAGCGTGTGCGACGACCTCGGAACCGCCTCCTACCTGACCGAATTGATCGGGGACTCCCTCCGCCCCGAACTCCTCCCGATCCTGCTCTTCCTGCTCGCCGGAGTTGTCGCCTTCGCAACCGGCTCTTCCTGGAGCACCATGGGCATTCTGCTGCCGCTGGTCGTCGGGCTGTCCTATAACCTGGGCGAGGCTGGCGGAATTGAGCATTTGAGTGGTTTGACGCTGATGGTTCTCTCCATCGGCGCCGTGCTAGAGGGCGCTATCTTCGGCGATCACTGCAGTCCGATCTCCGACACCACGGTACTTTCTTCCATCGCGACAGCTTCCGATCACATCGATCACGTCCGAACTCAAGCTCCCTACGCGATTTCGACGATGATCATCGCAATCATCGCGGGCTATTTCCCCTGCGCGTTCCTCGGAACATCGCCCTACGTCGGGTGGTTGATGGGACTCTCCCTGCTGGCCCTTCTCATGTTCGTCAGCGGCAAGCGCGTCGACACGTCCACAAACTAATCCCCGACACGCGTGGCCCCCAAAGAGAGTTCTATGACCCGTCGCCTGATGATAGGCGTTTTGTTCGGGATCGTCGTCTATATCGGGATCATTATTTGGACCGGGTACGACTCGATCATCGAAGCAACTCGGGATTTTCCGCTCTACTTGATTCCGATCGCGTTACTGCTGGCCACGGCGAACTACTTGCTGCGATTCTTCAAGTGGGAGCGCTATCGCAAACTGCTGAATATCGACCTCGATCAGAAGACTTCCTTTCTGATCTACCTTGCTGGATTTTCGATGGGCGTGACTCCCGGCAAGATGGGAGAGGTCTTCAAGTCGTGGCTGATTCGCAAAGTCAATGGTACGAAGATCAGCTACAGCGCCCCCATCGTCGTCGCTGAGCGCTTTACGGATTTACTCGGCTACTTGATCCTAGTAGCGATCGGTGGACTGGCCACCATGCCCGAGTACCAGTGGGTCTTTTGGGCGACCCTCGGAATTTGCGCTGTCGCCTTGGTCTTAATCGGCTCAGAGAAATTTTCCGCCTTGGCCGTCAAGATCGTTTCCAGGACGCCTTACTTGAAGCGTATGAGCAAGAAGGTCGAACGCTCTTTCGCGACGACGCGCATTCTACTCGCGCCGAAAGAATTACTCTTCCCAACTGCACTATCCGTCGTTTCCTGGGGCTGCGAATGCACTGCGTTTTGGTTGATTGCCGACGGCATGGTCGATGGCGATCTTGATTTTCTTTTCGCCGTATTCGCCTATGCCTTTAGTGCCGTGGCCGGCGCAGTCCTGATCATTTTTCCTGGCGGAATTGGAATTACCGAATTCACTGGCGGAAAGCTTTTACGCCACAAATATATGCCCTTGCTCGAAGAGTCCGGCGTGGCAAGCGATGTCATCAAAGAGGTGGCGCAATCGAAAGCCGCAGGCGCCATGTTGCTCACGCGCTTCTGCACTTTGTGGTTTGCCGTAATCGTCGGCTTGATCGCGACAGCCCTCTTCCGCAAAACCTACGGACAAGTCGACGGTAACGAAACCGAAGAGCCGGACGCGCTCTAGTCGGTTCCCAGCCGCCAAGCACCTAGGAATGCGAAACTGGCGGCAATGATGGCGAGCCAGATGTCAAATCGCATGGAGTGCGGGTTCGCCTCGGAAGCTGCATTCGTCAATACCTTGCTGTAACTGCGATTGCCGGCCGCTTGTCTTTCCACAAGCGACGCGGATCTAGGTTCAGGCAAAACCGCCTCGTCAAACAGCTTGGACCAGGAAAGTGCGAAACTGGCGGGGTCGCCTGTGGGCCGCCCGAGTTCGGCGTTCGAGGTGGCTGCCCATTCGATCGAAATCTGACCTGGGCGCCAGCTCACCAAACCCTGGCCCGCGGCGGTAAGCCAGACATTGCGCAATGACTGCACCGAGTCGAAGGCGGTGCTATTCGAGCGTAATTCGACCCGAAGTTTCCACCCTTCGCGGCCAACTTCTACGGTTCGCGTTTCAACAGAATTGAAGCTGGTCGGCGAAAGTACGAGTGCTGGCTGGCTCGATTCCACAGCGGATGGTGCATGCGTAAGTTCGAAGCCGCGCGTACTGCACCACACTTTGAAAAGCTCGCCAACCGCTCCCAATCCGGAAACCGGTGCGATCGCAAAGCGCGGTGGAACCGCCAGTTCGTCCAGAACTTCTCCGCCTCGCCATAACAATTGCTGGTTGCCGCGTCGGCCAATCAAACCAGTCGCTTCGGCGCCACCGCTCGCGAACAAGTTGGCCCTTTGAATCGGCAAAGCGCGATCCGTTACGAGCAGATAACCGGCGGCATCGAACGAGTCGAATTCTGGACGTGCGCTGGGCCACAGATCGGGGCTGAGCCATTGAGCGGGCGGCGCTTCCAATCGATCACTTTCGAACGGCACGCGCCCTGGCGATGAATACGTCAATTGGTCCCCGGCGCGCCAAGCATCGCTCAAAACAACCAGCGCCGCATCCAGAGCGACTTCGATTCGAAGCGCGCTCCCGGGCGGGGTTACGGGGCACAAATCACGGTCGATGCGACTTGGCTCCCCCAACACATTCAATTCGGAGTAAGGGTGCGCTGGAAGCATGTTCAAAAACATCGAAGGCGAACGATCCACGACAACTTGCCACGTCCGACCTGCAGAGGTGCGTTGCATTCTCGGTTGGCTTGCAGCCATTGCCGCGCTCGCTAGCGCAACCGTGAAGAGCCATAACGTTGGCGGAATGCTTGCTCGTGACGATGCCGAGGCAATCGGTTGCGATTCGTTCAATCGCCTCCACAACCGGAGACTACTTGTGGCGCGTTGCAGCGGCCTTACCTTGGATTTGGCAATCAGTAGCAGGAGTAAGGGCAACAACAATCCGGCTAGAACAAATGGTTGCGCGAATTCGAAGCCGCCCAAACTGAGTTCACCTGCGAGGGCAACCGTCAGTTCGTTGAGTTTGGGTACGGCGATCATTGAGACACGAATCAGTTCGGGGACAAGACTGACTGAACAATGGACTCGAAGGCTGTCGTACTACTAAAGCACCCACAGCCGATACGATGTTTGGCCGAAAACTCGCGCCAACTCTCCAACTCGTGACTGAGTTCAAGCTCGTAGGCATTGCGCGTTTCGGAGTCGACCCGCACGCGATGAACCGCACCCGTTTCGGCATCGACCCACTCGGTTGATTCGCTGAGTTCGGGAACCAATTCCTCCTGCGCCAAAATTCGGAGCAGGAACAACTCTTGGCCGGGCCGACGAATGCCTTGGACGGCGGCGAGGTCGACGTCGAAGAAGTCACCGAGTAAAAACACGCGGCCGACGCCTCTCAACTTCAGCTTAGGCAAGAGCGGCCTAAGCCCTTGTTCACTCGAAGCTCGCTTCGTTTCGATCCACCTCATCAAACTCGCCACGTCTTCGGTCCGACGCACGACTCGACTCTCGGTGTCCGCTGTGGTCCAAACTGTGACCCGGGCTTTGGCGCGAGCACCGAGGGCCGTCACGGCGACGGCAACTTCGGCGGCCACCTGCAACTTGCCTGGAATCCCAATTCCCATCGAGGCGCTCGTGTCCAGCACGACGCACCACTCTTCACTGGCCTCGCGCTTACACACGCGCACCAGCGGCTGGTCCAGTCGGGCCAGCAGAGACCAATCCAAGAGTCTCAAATCCTCGCCAGCTCGATACGCTCGGTAACCCACGAACTCTTCGCCAGAACCGAACAACGTTGAATTGCCTCGACCTTCTCGACGCTGTGAACTACTCACCAATCTGCCCGTCAAGGCCCCTACTCGCCGGAGGAAATCCGGCGCAAATTTGATCAGCGGTGAGGGCAGTAGATCGGGATTCATCCCATTTAGATTCGGCGTGCAACCACCACGGTGATGTCGTCTTCGCGCACGCCCTTAGAGAGTGCGAGCGCCTCTTCAACCATCGCGACTGTCAAGTCTTCGGTCGACTTGTCGACGTTTTCTAGAAAGGCGCGCTTCAAACCTTCGACTCCAAAAAGTTCATCGGGCTTGTCGACGTCGCGCGCTTCAACGATGCCATCGGTAAATGCGATCAACACATCCCCGGAATCGAGTTGAATCGGTCCGCCACCTTCGTACTCGATACTCTCGATCATTCCGAGAGCCGGATTGCGTCCGCTTAGCTCGACAAATTCGCCAGTAGCCTTGCACCACACAATTGGATCGCAATGCCCCGCGTTGACGAAGTTCAGTTCTCCCGAGTCGGCCAGCATGGCGATGAACAGCGTGAGGAAGCGGCCGTCATCAATCGTCTCACACAGGTCTTCGTTGACAAGCGTCGCCAACGTTCCCGGGTCCGATTCAGAGCGCAAGTAAGAACGTAGGCTCGCTTTTGCCGACATCGTAATCAATGCCGGGCCGACGCCGTGACCGGTCGCATCTCCGACAGAGATCACTAATCGTCCGTCTTGAGTTTTGCGGAAGTCGTAAAAGTCGCCGGAGGTTTGGTCCGCGCCGCGATACCAACCGAACAGTTCGAAACTGGTCAGCCCGTCCGGAACTTTCGACATCATGTAGCGCTGGATCTCGCTGGCCGATTCCGATTCCTGCACCAGTCGAGCTTTCTCAAGTGAGACGTGATGCAAGCGCTCGTTTTCAAGGGTGACCGAAATCTGCCGTGCCAGCGCGGCGAAGACCTGTAAGTCGCGCCGTGAGAATTGGCGGGTGGCCACGCGGGAATCAACGTAGAGAACTCCCGAAGCGCGCTCGCCTTGACCGTCGCCCTGATTCATCGTCAGGGGCACGCACATCACTGCGCGCAATTTCAAGTCGAATACCGACTGCCCCAGATCGAGCGCTTCCGCATCCGAATTGACCGTCGCCCGTACGGGGTCCAACTCCTTCGATACCTTTTTCACGATCGAGGTCGAAAACCGCTGATCGTCGGCTGCGTCCTCGCCTTGGTTGGAGCGAGCTACGCGAACCTCAAGCGTTCCGTCCTCGACCTCAACCAACAGCAAACCGCGCTCGGCCCCCGTAATTTTGACCGAGTGATCGACAATCACTCTCAGCTGGGTCCCCAGGTCATCCTGTGACTCCGAAACCCGGGCAATTGCGTCCAAGAGGACTTCAATGGTCTGGCGGTCGACTTGACTGTCGCCGGTCAGAATCTGCGTGGTGAGATCCTTCGATGCCGAAGACGGACTCTCGCCCGCCATTTTCGGGCTGTCGGCCCCAGCACTGGGTTTATCAGCACCCTCTTTGTGTTTTTTTCGACGAAAGAACATGGCCTCAGTTTACTCGTCCGCCCCCTCGACTAGCCTCGCTCCCCGGGAAATTCCTTGATGATCCTCGCCTCTCCATCGATTATCCTTCCCACCCAACCCAGTACCCTTCTATCCAGCGCACACGAGTCGACCCATGCACATTACGGCGGAGCCCCGCGACAACTACACGATCCTTCACCTGCGGGGCGAATTCGACACGTTCTACTGCCCTCATTTGCACAAGGAAGTGGAATCCCTAATCGCAGCGGGAACCACCCGGGTCGCGATCAATCTACGGCTTGTCAAGTTCATCAATTCGACGGCCTTGGGCGCCATCATCAAGGCCTCCAAAACCCTGACCGCCGCCGGTGGAAAACTCACCATCGCGCGCCCCTCTCGGTTTTGCGCGGACATCATTCAAAAGGTGGGGCTCGACAGAGTCGTACCGATGTTCGAAAGCGATGAAGCCGCCGGCGCGGCCCTCCTCGAAGGTGCCAACGAAGGCGAGATTCGTTCGGGCGAACTCAAAGAAGAGGAAGAGGGCGCCGTTATGTTTTCGCCGCTCGACAATTCTCGAGTCGAGCACTTCGTCCCCGAAGAACACCGCGGTGGTGGCAAAGCCAATCCGGTTCACGGACATAGCTTTGGCAAGTCCTGGCGCGGAATCGGGAAGATGAATGATCTCAGCGCCGACGGACTGCGTTTCAGTTGGAGCGGCGGAACGACCGGTATGTCGCCCTTCGAGATTTCGCAATTCCTCGCCATCGGAACGGACCTCAAAGTCAAATTCCGCTTGCCCCTCCTTCAAAAGGGACACTGCGAAGCTGAGGTCACCGTCACCGAAATCGATGAGCGTGAAAACTCGGTCAAGATCGGCGCCAGTTTCAAATCCATCGACAAGGAAACGTCACAAGCCGTCGAGCAATACGCGACGGACATGGCGTTCCTTAAGAGCGAACTGAAACAAGCGACGGATTCCTGAAACAACGCGTTGGTTCGATTCGTAGCCTCGGCGCAAAACGCCCTCTACTTCCAACGACCGCATCTCTCTATGAACACAATCTCACGGTCGGTTGCGCGATCGCGTCTAATCGACTGTGAGCGTCCATGCTGAAGGACGCAATTTCGGCTGGCACCCCCGAAGAGGAAATCTGACATGCGCTTTAGCGCCGAAGCCCGAGACTCGTACACCATCCTTCACCTTCACGGTGAGTTTGACACGTACTACTGTCCCTTCTTTCAGAAGGAGATCGACGACCTCGTAGAAGCTGGAAGCACACACATCGTGCTCAACCTACGCATGGTCAAATTCCTCAATTCGACGGCCATGGGAGCCATCATTCGAGCCGGAAGCCAACTTGGAAAGCTGAATGGCAAGTTGGCGATCTCGCGCCCATCTGCCTTTAGCCGAGAAGTCCTGGAGAAGGTCGGTTTGGAGCGTTTGGTTCCAATATTCGATTCGGACGAATCAGCCGGCGAAGCCGTCATGGCTAGACCAAAGGGCGACCCGCTCTCCGACGCATCAATCGAAGATGACGAGAGTTTGGTTTTGTTTACGCTCGACGACGCCGAGCGGATCGAGCACTTCATTCCCATGGAAGACCGCACCAAATCCATAACCAATCCCGTTCACGGTCATAGCTTCGGCGGACGTTGGCGCGGAATCGGAAGGATGTCGGGGCTAGACACCGACGCGCTGCGTTTCACTTGGGGAGGCGGCCGCACAAAACTTTCGCCCTTCGAAATGTCGCAGATGCTGGCGGTCGGTTCGGATTTACGCGTGAAATTTCGACTGCCGCTACTCAAGCCTGGTCATTGCGAAGCACTCGTCACCGTACATGAAATCGAAGAGCGTGCCGACGGCGTCAAAGTGACGGCCAGCTTCGGAGAGATTGACGATGAGACTCGCAAAGCAGTCCAGCAATACACCGAGGACATGTCGTTTTTGAAGCAGGAGCTTCGCAAAGCCACAGAGTCCTCCTGACGGGCAACAAAGCATGCCCACACGGTTCAGGTCTTCTCGATCGCGCCGGAACTATTGATTTGCGAACGAACGCTCGCCTGCGATCGAATCGCTTGTATCAGGACGTGTTCGAATCTCTCCGCGACGCTGGCCCAGCCAAAGCGAGACACCGCTTGCTCGCGCGCTTGTTGTCCCCAGCGTTCACGTGCGACCGGTGAACCCGCAGCACGCTGCATGATCTCTTTCCATTCCTCTGCGCTACCCGGCTTGGCTAACAACCCGGTCTCCTCCGGATTCACGTAGGAACGAAGTCGGTGATTGTCGGAGGCGAGGACGGGAATGCCGCAACTCATCGCCCTGATGATTTGTTTTCCGCGCACTTCGGCCGTCAAAGTCGGTACGGCAAGCAACGTCGATCCGCCTAGCAAGCCGGGTAGCTCCTCCTGGCGAAGGCGTCCGAGGAAATGCACTCGCTCGCTCACGCCCAAACGATCCGCTGCGGCCCGAAGTGAAACCCGCGCCTCACCTTCGCCGGAGAGAACCAGCGACCAGTCACTGCGCTGCCCCACCGTCGTGGCAAAGGCATGCAGCAAAGTGTTCACGCCCCGCGCGTCCTCCAATCGACCGATGTAGCTCAATATCCGTCCACGAATACGATGCCTAGCAATCAGAGCGCTCGAGAGTCCGGGACGGAATCGTTCAAGGTCCACGCCGCCCGTCACCGTTTGAATCGAAGCTTGGGGGAAACCCTCTGCCAACGCCAAGCGCTCGGCCTCTTGGTCCAGCGCGATCAGCACATTGGCCGTACGTCGTACAAATCGGCCCCACAACCGTTCACCAATGGCTTGGAGAGCGCGTTCGTGCATGCGACGCGGGTGTTCGATTCCCGATTCGACTAAGACCAAACCGGCATCCAACTTCCGCGCGATACGGGCGCCCAACCAAGCGGTCGGTGACAACGCGTCGTAAGCCACCAATACATCCGGCTTCCATGAAAGGAGACCTGGAGTATCCGAATCAGTGGGCTCATCACTCGAGTGCGGAATGGCTCCCGGTGCAGCACCGAATCCGCGGACTTGGTGGCCGCGGCTCAATAATTCTCGCGCAATTTCCGGCGCATGATCGCCGCCTTTAGTCCCCATCGTCAGAGGGTCTACAAGCAGGGCAATTCGCAACGGGCGCTCTTCTATGGGGGTGTTGGTTTCGAATTTGATGGTCGAGATCTCCGGTAGGGATGGAATCACTTTCCGACCAATCTATCGGGTTTCAAGAAACTCAATCTTGATCTCTCAAGAGATCCTCATCTCTGCCGACAACGAAGGGCGACACAAAGCATCGCTCACCCCACTCCCGTCTGCGCTATGAGTTTCAACGAATACAACACGCCCACCCCACTGCCCGGAACACAAACCGCTCCGCGCGGCCTATTCATCGATTTATGGGGCACCTTGCTCGTTGAACCGCCGAAGGGGGAAAAAAAGACCGCCTCGAATCTGCGCTTCATCGACGGAGCTCTTGAAGCACTGTTTCAAGCGCACCGCGCGAATTGGCTGTTGTACCTCATAGGCAATGAACCGGAAGTTGCACAGGGGCAATTGTCCGACGATGAATGGAATGAAATCAATCAGGCGTTCAGCGAACAAATTCGCGATGAAGGCATTCGGATTCAACGTCAGTACATCTGCCTCGATCATCCCGAAGGCGTAGGCGCGCACGCATTCGATTCCGTCTTCCTCTTGCCCAATACCGGTTACCTCTTTCACGCCATGCACAACGACTCGATCGAGCTCAACAAAAGCTGGATCATCGGTGACAGCACAGTGGAACTTGTTTCCGGTTGGAGAGCGGGTTGTCACCTAGCCGGTGTCGAAACGGGCCTTGGTGTTCAAGACGGCGAGTACCACGTCACTCCGGACTTTACTGCCAACAATATCGGCGAAGCCGTTTTGGGTGTGCTTGGAAAGCACCCCGTTCGACTCCTCTAACTTGATTCTGGGCTGCTCCATCTCCGAGCAGCCAAACACGAACATTTCCTCGACCCATGGTCGAGATTTGCATCGGCCACTCCACCCCGATTTGGGGGCCGATGGGATCCGGGGGGCTAACCCCCCCCCGCCCCCCCCTCTTTGATTTCGCCGGCTCGCTGTGCCGCGTTGATCCCAAATACTGGAGCCCCCGGACTGCCTGGCATCCGTGTTGATGGCTCGAACCTAAGGGATTGCGAGCACGAGACTTGGGCCCTTGAGCATCAGTGGCAAGGCCTCGCCGTCCTATTTTGAACGTAAATCGAAGCTCCAGAGCGGGTTAGACCAGGCGATCAACACGGGTGCCAGGCAGTTCGGAGGCATTCTTGTGCCAATCGTGAGGATCCCGGCCGCGATGTGAGGATCCGACGCCCCACATCGGTAGGATGGTGGTTAATCGGCGTGCTCGGCCTCTATGGGGCTCTCAGCACCGCTAACGGGCGAATACCTGCAAGATCTCCACGAGTGGGATATATTTCAAAATAGGAAGTATTGCATGAAGATGATCGGTGAATTGCTCACAGGGCGTGATGTAGTCACGGTTTCAAGCGCGACAACTGTTCGCGAAGCCGTCCACTGCATGAGGAAGAATAAGATTGGAGCGTTGATGATCGCTGATGATCAAAAAGCTCCCATCGGGATATTTACGGAACGCGATTTGATGCTCCGAGTTGTTGGTGAAGGCGTTGATCCAGACACCGCTATCATCACCGACTATATGACGAAGGAACTTTTCTCCGTCTCTCCCGAGCGAACGGTATCCGATGCGGCCCACGAAGTTCAGGCCCGCCACATTCGCCACTTGCCAATCGTGCGCGATGGAAAACTCATCGGACTACTCAGCTTGCGTGACTTGTTGCGCGAGTTGCTACTTGTCAAGAAAGCCGAAGTTAAGGCCCTTACGGCCTATATCCAAGGCGCTGACAATCCCTAAATTTTCGGAGAAGCTTGAGTCCCAGCAACTCGTAATCTGAAAAGGGCCGTCCGGCTCGAATCAGATCTATTCGATTTCGTTAGGTCCCGGCAGGGTGAATCGTATTCCCGATCGAATGCGTACAGGCCATTTCCCTGGTGCCCTCAAGCGCCCGCTGCGAATCCGAATCGGACTTCCACCATGGTGAGCGAT
>JBLINP010000045.1:0-21381 GCA_047639415.1 Planctomycetota bacterium
CAAGCGAACGTCAGCGCCCGTGACAAAATCCCACCAGCCAACTGCCAATCGCGTTCCATTTCCACTGAGGGCAATGCGCGTGGGGAGTTCGCTCACCTCGCCGTAGAAACTCCCTTGATTCACGTAAGTGCCAGCGTATTCCGAGAGCACGTAGATCACACCGAAATCACCGTAGGCCAAAATCGCGCCGTCCTCCGATAGGGCGAGCGCCTTGGTATTTGTGAATAGCTGCTCATGAACCAAAACCGTTCCCGCGCGATCGATCAACCACAAATCTAATCCAGCGATCAGAGCCACTCGCTCCGTCGCTTCAGAAATGGCCATGGCCGTCAATCCGCTGCCGGTGATCGAGACTCGCGAATTCCTAGTTCCGTCAGCAGGATCGAGCCAATCAACTTGGATCTCGCCCCCTTCGAAAGTCGCGCACACTAAAAACTCTGCGGAAGGACCGCAGTCGAGCAGGGACGGGCGATCGGTAGCTACGCCGGGATCGTAGGTCCACTTTGGAGCAAATGGAGTTCCGTCGATGGCGCTCGTTCGTGGATCGTGTCCCATAACGGTCGTGCACCTCGATCCGCCTTCGGGGTATTGAGCAGCGGAGAAGAGTTCGTCGATTTCGTCGCCCGCGCAAACCAAGACCGGGCCAATGGCTCCGGCGAGAGTTTGATCTTCGAAGAGCGGACCCTCGCTTCCGTCACCAGCTGTCGAACTGAGCAACAGACTGGGATTGGCGACCGAAGGAGCGGACCAGAGCAATTCGCCCTGGACGGCAAAATCGACCGAACGTGGAATCCAAGGCTTCGCCAGGGGCGCATCGATGCTCCAGCGCGTGGTTGGCTCGAACGGGTTGAGCGTGGTTTGGCCGCCCGTGAGTTGGGCGCTCGCGGCCGTGGACAAAAGAACGCCTGTGATCAGGGTTCGAACTATTAGGGGGGTGCTTCCTAGACGCATGGGGGTAGGTCTCCAAGAAAACTTATCTCGCTATACTCCCGCTGGCGGCGATGCTCGACGCCCGGGACGAGATTCATTAGTCTCTCCGCCCTCGATCCGCGCTCAGGCCCTCCAGAGAGGGTGAACCGCACGAATACTTATCCCCGCGGGGCCGCCAGATACGCGATTTCTGACGGAATCATGGATTTCCCCCGGCGCAACCAGCGCGACCAATACCCTCAGCCTACCCTCGGGTGCGCCCCACTATCCCGCTACCAAGCATGAATCAAACCTCGCTTCACGACACGCATGTTGCCCTTTCGGCCAATATGGTTGATTTCGCTGGCTGGCGCATGCCCGTTCAGTATGGATCGTTGCTCGACGAGGTGCGAACCGTGCGCAACAAGGTCGGCCTATTCGATCTCGGCCACATGGGACGCGTTGCTATTAAAGGTATCGACGCGGTTGCGATGCTCGATCGCTTGACGACCAATCACTGCGCCAAGATTCCGGTCGGTTCGATTCGCTACGGACTCTTTTGCACGGAAGACGGCGGAGCGATCGACGACTTGCTCGTTTATCGCGAAGAAGACGGCGGCATTTACTTGGTCGTCAATGCTTCAAACTGCGAAGCTGACCTCGCGTGGCTACGTTCCCACACCGATGGCTTTGATGTCGAAGTCATCGATCACACGGCCGAACAAGCGATGCTCGCTCTACAGGGACAAGCCTCTCAATCGGTGCTTCAAAAGGTCACCGAAGACTGCGACTTGGCTTCGCTTAAGTACTACCGCTTCACGTTTGGAACGGTTTGCGGCATCCCCAATGTTCGCATCAGTCGTACGGGTTACACCGGCGAAGACGGCTTCGAAATTTATTGCCCGGACGGAGAAGCTGTCCGCGTCTGGAACGAGCTCTTAGCCGCTGGCGAAGAATTTGGCATTGCGCCGATCGGCTTGGGAGCGCGCGACACGTTGCGACTCGAAGCGGGTATGTCGCTCTATGGTCACGAGATTGATTCCAATCACAATCCGGTCGAAGCTGCGCTGCACTTCGGAATCTCATTCGCTGAGGAAAAGGGTGATTGGATCGGTCGCGAGGCACTTGCGAAGATCAAAGCGGATCCGAAGCAAGCCATCATGGGCATGACTACCGACGGCAAACGCGTTCCGCGACAGGGCTATAAGCTCTTCAGTGGAACTGAAGAAATCGGCTACGTGGTTTCCGGCAGCGTCTCACCGACGCTCGACACAAACATCGCTTCGGTTTACGTCCGCGTCGGATTCGACACGGACGGAAGCGAAGTTGAGATGGACATTCGCGGTAAGCGTCAAAGCTGCCGCCTTCAGAAACTCCCCTTCTATTCCCGCACTCGGAAATAGACCTTTTTTACCGCCACTTCAGAACAGAACAGAGAAACCGCAATGCGCCCCGACGACCGCAAATACACCAAATCCCACGAATGGATCAAGATCGACGGTGACACCGCAATTATCGGTATCACGGATTTTGCCGTCGACAAGCTGTGCAGTGGCAACGAAGGCGACTTGGTCTATTGCGACCTGCCCGAGCCCGGCCGCGAATTGGAGACGAGTGAAACCTTTGGCGAGATCGAATCGGTCAAGTCGGTTTCTGACCTCGACGCGCCAATCGCTGGATCCGTCGTAGAGACCAACATCTTGATCGAAGAGCATCTTGAGATCCTCTGCACCGATCCCTGGGATAAGGGTTGGTTGCTGCGCATCAAGTATGTCTCCGATGATCTCGGCGACTTGATGGATGCAGCCGAGTACGAGGAAATGGTCTCGAAGGACGACCATTGACCGATTGCTGGAGATTGCTCCAGCACTATGACGCTGAGCCTGGCTTCAACATGGCCGTCGACGAGGCGCTTCTCCTCGACGGCTCTGCCCCGCCCACCCTGCGATTCTATACTTGGTCGCCGGCCGCGCTCAGCCTGGGCTACTTTCAACGCTGGACCGACGTGCCCGCCGCCGAACGCGCGGGCACTGTCGTTCGTAGGCTGACAGGCGGCGGTGCCATCCATCACGCGCGTGAGTTGACCTTCTCATTCACCGCACGAGAAGACCACGCGCTTTACCGTGGGCCCGTGCGTGAATCCTACGAGCGCATCCACACCGCCATCGCAAAGGTGTTGAGCGAGTTTGGCGTCGATGCGCGCTTGCGCGGCGAAAACTCCGTTCAGTCCGATGTGGACGCCACGGGCATGTGCTTTCACAAGTCGACCGATCTCGACCTGATTTGGGATCGGGGCAAAGGCTTGGGTTCTGCCCAACGCCGAACCGGTGGCCGCGTACTCCACCATGGCTCGATCAAAATTGGGTCGAGCGATTTGGAACCCGGAATTTCGACACTGGATTCGAGCGCGCCTAGTCTCGCGGCCGAAGAATTGGCAGAGCGCTTGATCGCGCGCTTTCCGGACCTGTTGGACCTCGAATTTGCCGCGGGCGAGCTTAGCTCGAACGAGATCGCGGGCTCTCGGGCTCGCGCGGATCATTTCAGTTCGCCCGAGTTCCTTCACCGACGCTAAACCGCTACAAAACAACTATGCGTCGACTTGGCCCCCTCCATCAATTCACTTGCGTGCTGCTTGCCCTTGTGCTGGCTACCGCGGGCTGTGCGCGACCAGCCGAACGTCCGGACGTCTTATTTATCTCGGTCGATACGCTTCGCCGCGACCACATGTCGGTGTATGGCTACGAGCTAGCAACCACGCCGCGCCTCGACGAATTTGCGAAAGAAGCGCTCGTCTTCACGCGCGCACAAACACCGCGAGCGAAAACCACGCCGGCCATGGCGTCCGTTTTTACGGGGCTGTACCCGCACGACCACGGCGTACGAGATTTGGCTTCGCCGCTCGATCGACGGGTGCCCGTACTGGCGGAACAACTTCGCAACGGTGGCTACAACACCATTGGTATCGTCGGCAATTGGGTTCTCACGAAGGAACGTTCGGGGCTGCATCGCGGATTCAAAACTTGGGTGGAAGACTTACCCGATCAAGTTGGAGTTCCGCCGCACAACGTCGAGCAACGTCGAGCGAAATCCTTGACCGACGCGGCACTCGAGCTGCTTGAGCTTGAAAGCGCGCCCAAACCGGAGGGAGATCGAGCTCCTTGGTTTGCGTGGTTGCATTACATGGATCCGCACGGCGCTTACGATCCGCCCGAGGAGCACAAACTCTTCGCGACCGAACCCGATTGGCTGCCCGCCCGCGATAGCTTCCCTGCGCATCCGATTCACAAATGGCGCATGGCGGAATACAACCTTCCGCAAGCGGCCATTACGAGTGATGGATATGTCGACCTGGCTCATATTCGCGCGCTCTACGACGGCGAAATCCACTACGTCGATCAACAGATCGGTCGATTGATTGATGCTTTGAAAGCGGCTGGGCGATTCGACCAAACGCTCATCATCATCACGGCCGATCATGGCGAAAGTTTGGGCGAACACCGCTACTGGTTCGAGCATGGCTTTTATACCTACGAAGCGACCTGTGCCGTTCCGCTGTTGATTCACATGCCCGGTGCCGCCGCAGACCTATCGTTGACCGGTATTCGAGGCTCGGACGTTTCGCTCGTCGACCTCACACCGACACTCTTGGACTTTCTTAGACTGCCCAAGATGTCCAAACGCGAAATAGTTCCCCGTCGCCCCTTCGGCGTCTCCTTCAACAAGCTCTTGAAAGACGATCGCGAAGTTCGACGCCCCGTGTTCAGCGAAAAAGTTGAGCGCGCAGATTTGTCGGGCACCGTTCAGGATAAGGCGGTGCGTTTGGGCGATTGGAAACTCATTCGTCGCTATACCCAATTGCTACCCGGAAGCCAAGGCGGTTTGCTTTCGCCGGGAGACACACGCGAATTGGTCGTTTTGTCGGAAGAGCTATACGACTTGCGCACGGATCCGCACGAAGAGAACAATCTGATATCAAGCGCGCCGGCCGATGCCCCGGTCGTTGAAATGAGCGCCTTGCTTTTGGAATTCTTCGAAGCGGACACCGACTTGGCCGATCTCGCTCAAATATTGCAACGCCAGCGCGAGGAGTTGGAGCGCGGCGATCCCGAAAGCTTGCGCGCGTTGGAAGCACTGGGATACTAAAGCTCATGACGCGCCGCACGACCTTCACGATTCTGGCGCTGCTTGGGTTGGTACTCGCGGTCAAGCTGGCCCTGGTTCTATCCGTAGCGGACGTCTTCTTCTACGGGGAAGAACTCGAAAAAGGCACCGCCGCCAAGGCGATCATCGATGGCGTCGACGTGCCACACTACAAGCTGGCCTACCACTACTACGAAGGCGGCGGCTTTACGATCAGCCACCTAACCGCCCTAGCATTTAAAGTTGTCGGTCAAAACTTGTGGGCGCACAAGCTCGTATCGATTGGCATGAACTTGTGCATTGCCTTAGTCGGCATGCTCTTCATGCGTAAACATTGGGGCCTTGGCGCAGCCGTTAGTTTCGGACTCTTGTTCACCTTCGCGCCGCTGGTGTTCCAGAAGATCTCGCTACTCAACCTCGGCATTCACTACGAAGCGTCGTTGTTCTTGCTGCTCGTCTTTCATTTTGGCTCGACGCTACTGTTCGATAAATCACCGAAACGAGCCTCAATCATTGGATTTGGGCTCTCGGCGGGTTTTGGCACCTTCTTCAACTACGGCATCCTTCCACTTACAGCCTTCTGGATTGGGCTGCTCCTGTTGTTCAAGAGCAAAGCGCTCAAAGGCCGTGGAGCCGTTCAGCTTTCCTCTAGCCTGCTCGTCGGTCTGCTGCCCTTCATTCTGATGTGGTCAGCCGTCGGGGACGAAGTGTTCGACATCCATGGCTCGGCACTCTTCGGCGGCGAACAAGTGCTCGACGATTCTGTTGAGGTCGACGTTGACTCGCCCACGCTGGCAGTCATCGCTGAACCCGAGACCAGCGGACTCGAAGACGTTCAGAGCTTCTGCCTGATTCTTTTTGAACAGTTGAGCGCGATTCAAGTCGCCTTCTTCGCTCTCTGGTTACTGCTTCCAATCTTGGGCTTACGACTACTACAAAAGCGCGGCGACAAGCAGGCGCTCTACGCTTACCTAACTCTCGTCGGCTACCTCGGCTGCTTCGCGATGCTCTACGTGATGAGTCCTTTTGTGGTGAAAGATCCCTACCACCACTTCCTCTTCCAACGCCTGACGCCCTTCTGGATCCTGGGCCTTTGCCTCACCTCAGCAACGATCGGAATGTTGCTCTCCGGCAAGGGCACCGCGCAATCCAATCGCACGCCCAGGCTCATCGGCACGGGCCTACTCGCTCTGCTCGGCCTGTCGGGCGCAACCGCAAGCCTACAGGCGATGGGATCGGGTACGGGACAAGGCATTGCCGCGAACTCCGCACTGCTGTCTCAGACGAAGGGCTACACCTACGACGGGTATTTCGCCAAGTTCATCCCGCACCTCGAAGGCACGAGGACGGAAAACCTACGCACCTTGCTCGAGTTCGACGAGCCCGCGCGCTCACTGATCTACGCCGACGCGGCAGCCGCGATGTATCGGCGCAGCGCGGACACGCCGGAAGACATCATGGCCGCGCTGCAGGCCATCGATGCGGCGAACTTCATGGAGTTCGTCCCCGGCTTGGGGCCTTACCTCCATTACCAAGTCGACGGACGCATGAAGTTGGCCATACACACCGCGCTCCAAATGCCGCCCGACTTGCGCAAGGTCTTCCTCGAAGCGCTGGGGCGACGCGGCCTGTACATTCATCCGCCAGCCGAACGGCTCGTGCGCGAAATTGAGAAGTGGTCCAAGAACCCGCCGCCCTACCCCTACTATCGCGGCTTGGGCTATCGCGCCTACGAAGCCTTCCGACTCGATCCCGGCGGCGCTGAGGACTTCATCAACGCACTGCCCGTCCCGCTGGACGTCTATGTTCGCGCGGGCTATGAAGCTTCTCGCGCGGAGCACCAAATCGCACCCACATCCGACGCCCGCGACTCGTAAGATCGTCGCAACTTGAAACTCAGCCCCCATTGCCCCGACCCGGTTTGAATCGACTATCACTCATCGCCAGCGCTTTACTTGCAACGGCCTGCGGAGCAGACGCCATTCCCGCGCCGCGCGGCGTGCTCTTGATCAGCGTCGACAGCTTGCGCGCCGATCACGTCACGAGCTACGGCTACAAGAGTTCGACACAGCCGCAAATCGACACGATGCCCATCGTTCATCGCCGGCTAGCTAGCGACGGAACGCTCTTCACCAACGCTTCGTCGACAACGAGTTGGACTCTGCCGTCGCACATGGCGATGTTGACGGGCTTGCCGAATGAACTGCATCGCGTACGGGAGATCGGCTACCAACTCGATCCCGAGCAGCCACTGCTCGCCGAACAATTCTTTAAAGCCGGCTGGCGCACCGCGGGCTTTTGGTCGGGCCCCAACCTCGATCCGTGGTTCGGCTTCGAAAGAGGTTTCGAACTCTACGCCGATTGCAGTACGAGTCGCGCTGGAGACGAAGGCAGCGTGTTCGCCATCAAAGATGGTATGTCGGTCAAACAAGTCACAGCCACAAAGACCGAGCTGAAAGAGATTCACGACGGTTCACACGTCGGAATCACCGGATACAAAACGGTGGCCGCTTTCGAAGAATGGTTCGCCGAAATCGAGGACACAGAAAAGTTCTTCGCTTTTGTTCACATGTGGGACGTGCACTACGACTACACGCCGCCGCCGGAGTTCGACGTATTCGACCCCGACTATCGCGGGACCATCGACGGCGTCAACATCGATGACCAATCCAAGAATCGCAATCCGCCCAGCGCTCGCGACGTTGAGCATGTGATTGCGCTTTACGACGGCGAGATTCGTTTCACCGACAGCAACATTGGCAAGCTGCTCGACCAAATCGATCAACGCGGTCGTTTGGACAGCACCTTGGTGGTCTTCACTTCCGATCACGGCGAAGAGTTCCTCGAGCACGGCAACTTCGGACACGGCAACACGCTGTTCGAAGAAGTCACGCACATACCGCTGATCCTGCGTTATCCGCCGGGAGTACCCGCCGGTGCGCAAGATGATGCGTTGGTGAGTTTGGTCGACATCGCTCCCACCATTCTCGACTACTGCCAGCTTCCCGTTCCGCCGAACACCTGGGGATCTAGCCTGCAAGCGGTGATGAACGGCGAAGTCGCTCCGCGCCTCTTGCCACTCGAACGCTCCTTCGTGATTCCCGACGGCAATCGCATCAAACTCGATGAGATGCGCGGCGTGCGAGCGGAAGATTTCAAACTCATTCGCGACACCGATGGCGCTGGTGGCAAAACGTACTTCTACGACCTCGAAAACGATCCGAAGGAACTCACTCCGCAACTCACGGGGCAAGTCGGCAAAGGCGACCCGCGCATCATGCAAGCCCGCCTGTTTTGGCAAGGGCTCGATCGCGCTGCCAAGCAATTCAAAGCGCAACTGGGCGAGCTGCCGGAAGATCTAGAGGGACGCCTCGACGACTTCGGCTACATGGGCGATGACGAGCCAGAAGACGCCCCTAAGGACGAGTAGATTCCGCGAAGTGCCGTTACTTTAATTGTGAGATCGGCGGCTTCGCGAACTCATTTTGCAGCCAGTCTTTGACCAATTGCGGAACCGATTCGATGTGACTGAACATCGAGATGGCGTGCATGCGATCGGGGTAGATATGAACCTGCGCTTCGCCACTCGTTCGGTTCTCTAAGAATGCGGCGGTGCCCAAGACGTCGTAAGTCGGCGGCTCTTGCTCGCACGCGAAGTACAAACCCGAGGGGATCATTCGACGCTCGCTAAAGCTCGCTAGGAATCGGATTGACGCTGCGGTGGCTGAAAAACAGATCACTGTTCGCACGTTCCAATCCTGTGTTTGCAGGCCCGCCGTGGCCAAATTCGCACCATAGGAGCTTCCTATCAGAGCGATACGGTCTTGATCTACGAAGTCTTGATTTGCCGCCCAAGCGAGAGCGGCCTCTAGATCAAGCACACCATAGGCCGGATTTTTCTGTTCCCACTGATCTGATTCTCCGCGCCCGCGAATGTCGAATGCGAAGATGTGATAACCCTCGTCTCGCATGCTCTGAACAAAGCCCTCCTCGATCCAACGCTCCTTGGTTCGATTACTCCCGTGGGCCATAATTAGAAGCGGACGTTGTTCCGGACTCGGTGAGCCTTTGATCGCGGAGCTGGCGCCAGAACTCGCGCGCACGAGAAACGCTTTGATCGAAAGCTCGTCTTCCGTCATGAGAACGACGGGCTCCAAGTCGAGCTCGGCAGCTTTCGGTTGCGCAAGTATTGGCAGCTCCAATGACTCTTGGGCAGAGTTCAAAGTGAGCGAGCACAAGCAGAGCATTATCGCGAGGTTCATCATGACTTCCTTGGGTATGGGAATTCAGTGAACCACATGGCGAGGCCACAAATTCAACGCATGACAACTAAGCGGACATCCTTACAAACATCCGACCGTTTGCTTTCGCCATAGCCCCAGCATCTTGAATCCAGCTTTTACCAGCGGGCGACTAAGCCGACATAAACTATTCCAGGAGGACAACTGCGAGTTCGGAGCTGGAGCAATCAATCAGCTGCTCTTTGTGAACGATCTCTTGCTCATTGACATGTACAACCGTTTGTACGGTGATCACGCCAGTGGGCACACTGATGGTTTCCCGGCGGCCTGGTCCGGCAGTTCCGCCGCCAATGACAACGTCCCCTTGAAGCAACTTGTACGTAATGGATTCCTTCCCGCTTTCATTTCGAACAGAGAGACGCGCGCCCAATTCGGTACGCAGCAGTATGGGCTGGGTCTCCGACCCGCTTGTCACTTCGATTTGAGAACGCATCGCTACGCGCCCTTCCGATTGAACGAAAAGAGCGTAATCGTCGCCGGGCATGAGTCCAGTAAAGCGCACGGCACCGTCATCGAAGTTAGTTCTTTGCATGCCACCCGAACGACCATGGCCTCCATGTCGATTCGTGAGTATGGCCTCACCTTCAATCGCTCGACCCTGCTCGTCCACCACTCGGGCATTCAGGATCCCGCCCGGTTGCAGGTGGAGTTCAACACCTTTTGAACCCGCCTCAATCGAAACCGACGTGGAACCAGCTAGCAACTCGATCTCCGGATTAAGTGGTTCAAACAGGCCGGGAGCTCTCGCGTGGGCGTAGAGTTCGTAAGTTCCGGTTAGCTGGGGGCCAATTCGAAACTTGCCTTCAAAATCACTGAGCGCATAGACAACGTCCTTCTCACCTGACGCTATGACAGTAGCCGTTACTCCGACACCAGACGGATCCAAAACCACTCCTTCGGTATACACGTCTGAAAACAGAACGATTCGGAGATCAGTAACGTGACCGCTTGATGACAAATCAACGAATAGCGGTTCCGCAGCGCTTGTTCGATCCGGCGAACTAATCCACCAGCGGCCCGCGGGTACATTTTCAAATTGAAAGCCTCCATCAACGTCTGTCCTCGTGCGCTCTCTTTGCGGGCCCCCACCGCGGCTCATCCAATCACCCGAGTCGTCCAACGCTTCAAGTAAAACCAAACCATGGTGCGCCACGGGATCTCCATCTGGAGTGAGCACACGCCCAGCAATGCCCCCTAACTGAAGCGGCTCCAGTTCAATCCACATGCGTTCTCCCGCCGTCAAGACGATCGACATGGGCACTTGTTCCTGCGGCCGCTCTTCGGGAAAGGTTGACTGGGGAAACCCGGTTTTTTCTAACTCATCGACTATGACCTTCAATGCAATCTGTGCGGGCAAGCCATCAAACGAGATGACACCTTCTTGATTCGTTTTGCCAATCCAAGGCTGCGGACGATCGTAAAACTGAGGTTTGGAATTACTCCACTCAGAAAGCCGTTCTCGCCAAACACTGACCTGTACGTCGGGACGAACAAGCCCACTTGAATCCCGCAGGCGAACACTTAGGGCCGCGGGCGCGATCAGTTCAACAAGCAGGTCAAATCCGTCACTCGCATCAGCATCAAAATCTGAGTGGTTCAATTCGTAGAGAAGCATCTGTTCGGATTGCCAGCCCCTTGCCGAGACGGAAACCACGAACCGCATATAGCGAGGCAACGAAACTTCAAACCGCCCGTCAACATCGCTAACCATCGCGATGGGTCCCAACGAGGATAATCCCAGTGATTCGATCTCAACGTCGGCAGCAACAATAGGCAACCCGCTGGTTTTGCTAACTACGCGCCCCACAAAACGGACATCGGTAGGTATGGGGACTTCGATGAATAGTTGAGCGTGCATCCCGTCTCTATCATCGACCTCATCTGCTCGCGCGGTAAACAGTTGACCCGTTCCCGGAATGCTAACGATGGCTTCGTAACTCGCCCCGGACTGCACTTCAAAGCGAACCATTCCGTGCGCGTCAGTTAGCTTTATTTGCCGAACGTCTGGTGATTCCAGATTCACAACTTCGACACTCCAACGAGCCAGAGCGCTCTGGTGCTCGAGGTTCACGACCCAGACATCGATCGTCGCGAGTTTCGTGGCCAGGCTGTCGGCGGGTGAATACCAGCCGGTTCCTTTATACGGCTGCATTTCTGGCTCTGCCGCCACCTGCGACTCCACTTCAACTCGTTCTGATTGCTGACCTTTTGCAATCAGCCTCTGAAGCCGTGCATCCTCCGCTGACACGACTGCACCAGCATTCCCGTCTACTAGCTTTACGCCTTCGGGAATCGAATCGCTCGACGCCATGACGAAGAACGCCAGCGGGACGACCACGGCGATCAACAGAAACAGCGCGAGCACAATCTGGGAGCGATTCATGCGTTCTCTAGCCTAAGCGTTGCGTCGGCTCATCGCTTTCTCAATTCCCACGGCATCCGCTCTGGAGACCGGAGAGTCGTCGACTTGGGAGCTTCGATCTTCAAAATCGCCGCTCGACCGTGGTTACCCCGCCAGGACTTGAACCTGAAATGTCTGGACCAAAACCAGATGTGTTGCCAATTACACCACGGGGTAACAGTCGGAAATCTCGGCGGGTTGCCGGGTAGGCTTCCCACTGAGGGGCGGAAATCTAACAAGGCTGGGGCGAGGGATCAATGCGGATGAGCGTGCTTCGTCCGCAATTACTTGGGTTCTCCGTTCCCGTGGTCGGTCCAGACCGGATCAGCCAACTCCCCGACGTGCGAGATGACCGCAACGTGACCTAGCCCGGACAATATCGACGAGCGGGGCTCGACCGCATCACGGGAAGCTGAGTTCATTCACCGTGGTGAACGAGAGGTAGGACGGCGCCATCGTCGCCGCATTGAGGAATCCGTCGAACAGGCCGATTTGAATTCCCGCTAGGCCGGAGTAGTTCACGACGTTCTCGCCGATTCCAGTCAGCGGACTGATGAAGGCATTCCCGAGGGGCAAAATCGTCGGACTTGGACCGCCAGGAGACAAATCGACGTAGGTCCGGCCGAAGGTTAGATCGTCAAAAACCACGCCGAAACTAGGCGTGGCCGCGTAGCCCCACGTCAGTTGAGTGGCCGTCAGATCCGTCCAGGGAATCGGGCGAGCGTGATTGGCTCGGCGAAATCGAGCGGAGCGTTGTGCAGAGCTCCCGTCACACTGAAATTCAGGTTGCGACACACCGAGTTCGTGGAATTGCATGCCGATTGAGCGCTCATCACCTGCACGTAAGTTTCTGTCGCTTGCGCTGGCGGGATCACGATTTCATCGGTATCCGCCCAAACCAAATACATGGCGCCGTCGAAAAATTCGAGCGCCTTTTCGGCTGGACCGGAAAGAAAAGAGGCATCCCCCAGCAACCCTGGGTCGATCATTGCATCCGTTCCCGGAACGAGCGGAACGATCGTTCGCACGCGCTCATCGCAGGCCGTCATGACCATGGTTCCGATCCCGCCCAACGAATGCCCCACCGCGGACCACGGCAAACTGGGATCGATCAAGCTCGCATAGGGCTCGGTGGTCGCAACGTATTCGAGCACGTTGAGCGCATCCATGGCGATTTGAAAGCTGGACTGGTCATTCGGGTGAAGCTGCTCGAAGTCGACTACCGCGACGACAAATCCCCAGCTCGCCAATTGAACCGCTAAGTCCAAATACTCATCGCCGGTAACCGAGTAGCCGTGCACTAATCCGACCAGCGGATATTGCTCGCCCATGCCCGTCAACTCAGGCAAGAACACAGCTCCGCTCAACATCGGGTTTGGGCCAACCGTCTCGGAAACCGTCACGCCGTTCAAATCGAGAAAGGTCAAACCACAATCGCCGAAGAGGTTTACGTCGACCATGAATTCTGCAAATCCAAACGCGCCTGTGCCCAGGACGCTGTCCAAGGGCGACGGATCATTGGCGTCCAATAGCAGGGCAGCCGCGAGGAAGAGCGAGCTCGGGACCATCGGTCGATCTACAATTTGCGAATAGCTTTGGAGCGGGCGTGAAGGTTCACCCTAGTCGAGAACTAGAAATCTGTCCGGAAACGACCCCATTATCGGTAAATGCGCTGCTCTCATTTACCCAAGCGCCGCATCGCTGCTTACTTGGATTCACTCGAGTCGTTCGCATCGTTCGTCAGCCACGACCAAGCTAAGTGCAGTGCCGTACGAGCGGCTGAATCGCGAATCCAATCCCGGGAGAACGCCGGAAATCTGCGCGCGTGCGCTTCTGTCCCGTCCTGCGTTGCGATCGCGAACCACACCAATCCGACGGGCTTCTCCGCGCTTCCACCGCCCGGGCCCGCGATTCCTGTGACCGAAACGGCCAGATCCGATCCGCTCATCAACCGCGCTCCCTCCGCCATCGCTTTCGCGACCTCTTCGGAAACGGCTCCAAACTCTTCGATCAACTCGGGCGCCACGCCCAATCGGCGCACCTTGGCGTCGTTGCTGTAGGTGACGAACCCGTCGTTGAAAACCTCGCTCACGCCGGGCACGCGGCACAGATTGGCGGCCGCCTGACCGCCCGTGCAGGATTCGGCGAAGGAGATGGTGCGTTGCCGTTCAAAAAGCGCTTTGGCCAAGGCCACTTCAAGGGTCGGGTCCGTCTCGCTAAACAGATGCTCCTCAAACCGCTCACGGAAGGCCTGACTGAACTCGTCGATCAAATCCTGGGCAGAACGCCCATCCTTCGCCGCCGCGCGCACACGCACTGTCAGAACCCCACGACTGGCAGTCACGCCCACCAAGGGGTTCGCGTCACGCTCCATCCAAGCTCCAACCTTCTCCGCGAAGATCGATTCGCTCAAACCGAACAGGTAGAAGTGAGCGGTGACCAGCTCGAGCTCAGTGATTTGAGTCCGCAACCAGGGCAGGACTCCTTCGGTGAGCATGCGGCGCAATTCTCGGGGCGGCCCCGGCAAGGCGACGATCGTCGAATCTTTCAAGTCCAGGCGAAAGCCGGGCGCCGTTCCGGCCGTGTTCACAATGTGCGTTGCGCCGACCGGCATCAAAGCCTGGCGTTCATTCGAATCGGGCATTTCCTGATCGCGCCCGGTCCACCAAGCTCGAACCTCTTCAAGCGCAACCTCGGACAACTCGAGTTCCACGCCCGCAGCTTCGGCCGCAGCATGGCGCGAAACGTCATCCAAGGTCGGACCAAGTCCGCCGGTCATGAAAACGAATCGATAGGACTTCGATAGTTCTGTGAGCGCAGATGCGATATGGGATTGCGTATCGCGCAGCACGCGTAATTCAGCGACCTCTAAACCGAACTCGGCCAAAGTCTCGGCGATCGCTGCGCCGTTGGTTTCGATCGTATAGCCGCCCAAAAGTTCATCGCCAACCGCTAAGACGGCAACCGTTTGAAAACTCAAGCCGGTTCCTCCGGATCGATCATTCGCGGCTTTGCACACATTCGAGCGGAAATCAAACCGACCTCAAACAGGAGCACGATCGGGATCGCCATCATGCATTGAGTGACGGGATCGGGCGGTGTCAAGATGGCTGACAGGACGAAGGCACCCACGATAACGTAAGGGCGCGAGCCGCTGAGCTGTTTAGGTTCCAGCAAACCGAGTCGCGTGGCGAAGGTCATCATGACCGGCAGTTGGAACACGACGGCGAGCGCCAGTGAAAGTGCGGTCAAGAGCGAGAAATAATCCGACAAGCGGTACTGCGAATTCAGCACATCGGTATCGAGCGCGATCCCGAGGTAGTACATCCCGTACGGCACCATCAGGTAGTAGCCGAACAGCACGCCGGTGACGAAGAGGATTGCGCTGAACGGGAAGTAGCGCAAAGCGGCCTTGCGCTCTTTCTTGTACAGACCAGCGGCGAGGAACTGCCACATCTGCCACAGCAGGAACGGTCCGCCGAGGAACAGCGCGAAGTAGAGGCAGATGCGCAGGATGTAGGTGAAGCCTTCGGCGGGTGCGAAGACCGATAACTTGTCGGCCGATTCGAACTCGGCCAACAGCTCCCAAGTCTTGGGATCCTCGGTCGTGAAGTAATCGAGCGCTTGGGCATCGCCGGCGGCGACCTTCTTCGCGAAGTGATCCGCGAAGTACACGTTGATCATCGTCACGGCTTTGTGGAACGGAGCCATCACGATTTCGGAAATGCGCTCGTACTGCCACCACGCGAAACAGAATGCGATCGCGACTCCGACCACGCCCTTGACGAGTCGGGTGCGCAGCTCAGCGAGGTGCTCGCCGAGCGTCATGCGAGTGTTTTCTAGATCATCAACCATGTGTCACATCGTTCGCGGCAAACAGTGTAGCGCCGGACCGCGCGAGTTCGATCTATGTGGAAGTAAAGACGCCCTCGCCCGAAAATAAAATCGGACGAGGGCGCTGTGCTTGTCCGAGTGAATCGGACCAATTTGACTGGGGTCGTCCTAGAAGACGAAGTAACCGCGCAGGTCAGCAATCGAGATGATGCTGACGTGCTTGGATTCGGCTTCGCGATAGATGTTGAGCTCGTAGGGCTGACGCGGCTCGTCTAGCGGCTCGCCATCCTCGTCCTCAAATACTGCAGAACCGACGATTAGGTAGTGCGTGTCGAGTTGCAAGCCCTTCTGCACCGTGATGCCGATGCGGTCGAGCATGGCTACCAGTTCAGCTTCGCTGGGGCTTGAGAAGCGACCAGCCAAGACGGCGTTGCGCTGACCACCGGGGACGAACAACTTGTTGTCCAAGGTGTCGCCAGATACGACCGGGTCGTACTCGTTGACGACGTCAAAGAATTCGACGCGAGCCATTTTCGGCTGCAATTCGGTGACACGGCAACGTGCTTTCAAGCGCGGTTCGCCAGCAGAACCTGCGAGAACATCAAAAACGGTTCCGGTCGCAAGGCGATCGTTGGCGCCAATGTTGATCCATCCAAGCGGCAACGAAGAAGACGTGCGCAGCACTTCCCCATCGAGCTTGTCCATCTCTTTGGGAAGCGCGAGAGTGCGTGCCAGGGCTGCAGAGCGTGCGTTGGCGCTTTCGAGGTCCTTGTTGAGTGCCTCGACGGCGACTTGAGAATCGCGCTCAGCCTGAAGCTTCTCATCGTGGAATTCCGTGGCCTGCTCTTGAGCTGTAGCCAAACGACGGGCGGCATCCTGCTGGTCGCGCTGGAACTTTTCGGACTCGTCTTTGAGCTGCTGACGCAAGCTCGCGAGTTCGGTGTCCTTCGACTGCGTGATGGCACTGACGTTGCGACGCGCTTGATCCAGCTCGCCTTCAAGCGTTTTCACTCGAGCGCGTTGAACGCCCAAGGCGTCCGTGACGGTTTTGTGTGCGGTCATCGCCGGAGCCAGCAGGTCCTGCAATGTTTTCGGGGACTTGTCCGTGATTCCGAACGAATCCTTAAACGTTTCCTGGCTCTCCGCCAGTGCGCCCAAGTTGATGCGCGGATTGGCTGCACCAGCATCGAACCAGCCCACTGCCTCGGCTTGAGCGCGTGCGACATCGGCTTCCGCCGTAAATCTCGCAACCGACGCTGTCTCATTGTCAATGGCGGATACCTTGCGGGCGCGCTCGGACGTCAAATCGCTAGTCGCCACGAAAGCGAAGGCAAGCGAGACGAAAAAGAGCACCATAGAGGCGATCATCCAAACGATGCTGATGCGCGCAGCTCCACGGGTGGAACGGTTCATTCGCGATACGTCGGTCATGGGCGGAGGGGGGGGTGGTGCCGGTCGAGGCACGAGTGAGATTATGTCCAGACGCGAATCTGGGCGCCGAAAATACAGGTCTCGGAGGCTTTGAGGCGCTAAGTGAATACATTAAGGGGCGGTAATTCGGCAAGTAGGAACTGGAGTGCTTGACGGTCCTAAATTGGATTCGAGCATGCAGATCTAGGTGCGGGAGAAACGGCCTTGGATCGGATAGCCCAGGCAAAGCCCGTAGTTTCCCCTCTCAGAGCGCTTTTTGTTGTCTTTTCGTCGATTCGGTACGCTCCTCGCCCAAAAGGAAACCACGACCTTGCCCCCCGACAATAATTTTCGCTCCTCTCCACAAACTTCCACCGTCATCGGCGTACTCGGCGGAATCGCCTCGGGCAAATCGGAGGTTGGCCGGCGGCTGGCGGGCTCGGGTGGCACTCTGATCGTCGCCGATCAAATCGCTCACGAGATTCTGGCCTCGCCGGAATGCGTGGCTTTTCTCAGGGACAGGTTCGGCCCCGATGTGATCGACTCGGCGGGCCTCCCCGATCGAGCCGCAATCGGCGAGCGCGTCTTTCGAAATCCGGACGACCTCCGGGCACTCGAAGCCTGGACCCATCCGCTCGTTCGTGCCAGGATCTTGGTGGAGATCGAGGCTGCGCGCGACTCCCATCGAAATCCGATCGTTCTCGATGTTCCGCTCCTTCTGGAGAACGATGCGCAGCATGGCTTGGTCAACGAATGCGATCACTTGGTGTTCGTGGATGCTGACAAGGCAGTTCGGGAGCAACGAGCCCGGGACAATCGAAACTGGAACCCCGGTGAACTCCAGCGGCGCGAAGCCGCGCAATTTCCAATGGAGAAGAAGCGCCAAGCGGCATCGCATGTGATTGCGAATCGCGAAGGCATCACTGAACTTGAAGAACGCATTGACGCGTTGCGCAAAGAGCTGCAACTCAATGAATAGTGCGACTCGCTTCTTTTCCGGCCAACTAGATCAACGACAACTAAAACTCCTCGATAGACCGAGACCCTCTTTTCATGGCGTACAAGAAACGCAAGCGTACTAGACCTTTCCACGGTGGACAGCACGGCGGCAAAGGCGGCGGTACAGCGATGCTGGCCCCCTCCTATGTTCCGGCACGCTTGGATTACGACACACTTCCGGCCGACCTCAATGCAGAAGAGCTCGAAGAGCTTGAGCAAACTCTGCCCGCGACGCGCCGCAAGACGAAACCCAAGGCATCGCACTACGCCGAGTTGGTAGCGATGAGTTTGGGCGAGCTTTACGAAGTCGCCGAAGAGGAGAAGATCGAGGCACCTGGTCGCAAGCGCGATCAAGTCATCTTCGCGATTGTGAAGCAACGACTTGAGAAGCGCATTCCGATCATCGTCGAGGGTTGCCTCGAAGTGATGAACAACGGGCATGGTTTCTTGCGCTCGAATCACCACGCCTATCTTTCGCAGCCAGAAGACGTTTACGTGCCGCCCTCGTTGACTGAAAAGTTCAGCATGCACACTGGTATGACGCTCATCGGCGAGATTCGCCTGCCGCGCGAGGGCGAGACGCAGTTCGCCGTTGTCACGGTCGATACGATCGATGGCGACGATCCCGAAAAGGCCACAACTCGTACGCCATTCACCGAATTGGTGCCGATCTATCCCGAGGAACGCATGATCCTCGAAGGCGCCCCAGAAAACCCGATGGAGATGCGCATCGCGGATTTGGTAACCCCCATGGGCCGTGGGCAGCGCGGCTTAATCGTCGCTCCCCCACGTACCGGCAAGACCGTGCTCCTGCACCAAATTGCCAACTCGATCGTCGCGAATAATCCGGAAGTGCATCTAATGATCGTGCTTCTCGACGAGCGGCCGGAAGAGGTCACCGACTTCGAGCGATCGATCCCTGGCGACGGACATGAAGTCGTCAGTTCAACCTTCGACGAGCCTTCCGCTCGTCACTTGAAGGTTGCGCAGATGGTCATCGATAAGGCGCGCAGCATGGTCGAGGCTGGAAAGCACGTCGCGATTCTGCTCGACTCTATTACGCGTCTGGCGCGTGCCTCCAACAACGAAGCGCCCAGCAACGGCAAGCTACTTTCGGGTGGTCTCGAAGCGACCGCGCTTCAGTTCCCGAAACGATTCTTTGGTTCGGCACGCAACATTGAAGACGGTGGCTCGCTCACCATCTTGGGCACAGCTCTGGTTGAGACCGGATCCAAAATGGACGAGGTCATCTTCGAAGAGTTTAAGGGCACCGGCAACATGGAGTTGGTTCTTGAGCGTCGCCTCTCGGATCGACGCATCTTCCCCGCGATCGACATCAACCGTTCGGGTACGCGTAAGGAAGAACTGCTCTTCAACGAAGAAGAGATCAAGCGCGTATGGATGCTGCTTAAAGTGCTCAATGAACTCGACCCAGTCGAGGCCATGGAGATGTTGCTCTCGAAAATGCGTAAGACAAAAATCAACGCAGAATTCCTACTCACCATCGGCAGTTAGCGCGGGTTGTAAGCCTTGAAGATCCTTTTTGGAATCGATACTTGGGGCCTGGTTGGCGGCACGGAACGATACGCAACGGTCGTCGTTCCGGCCCTGACCGCCAAAGGCCATGAAGTCTCCGTACTGTGCCGTCACGAGCCGGAATCTGGCTTTTTGAGCGAACACGTTCATGCGGTGCTGCACGAACCGGCGCTGGGTGAAGCGGGACTTTCTCGCAGCCAAGCCTTTGATCTGGCGGCGCGCGTCAAGGAACTCGCTCCCGATGTGATTTACCTACAGGCGTTGCGGAACGTCGATGCGCTTGATGCGCTCGTCGACGTCGCACCGCTCGTGCGCTATGTACACGACCACACGCTCTTCTGCCCCGGTCTCAACAAGTATCACGAGAATGGAAACCTCTGCAAGGTGCCGATGGGTTCCGACTGCTTGGACTACTACTACCTCAAGGGTGGTTGCATTTGCTTCAAGCAAATCCAGCACAAGAACCGCATCACTGAACCACTCAAGATAATTCGCGACCGCATGCGTGAAATTGAGTCGACACTCAAGGTCAGTCACGTGTTGACCAACTCGGAATACATGCGCGATGAACTGTTGCGCGTTGGCTTTGCTCCCGAGAAAACCAGCGTGCTGTATTACTTCACGCAGTCGGGAACCGACGCACAGCCGATGGGCGATCTTCCAGAAGCGACGCAAGCTTTCCTCGACGCCTCCGACGCGCCGTTAGTTTTCACGCCCGCGCGCTTGACCTTACCCGACAAAGGCGTCGATTTCCTGCTCACCGCTCTCGCTCAACTCAAAGGCGAGTATCGAGCGGTTATCGCGGGATCCGGCCCCGTCGAAGACTACCTGCGCCAAAAAGCAATCGACGAAGGCCTCGGCGATCGCGTGCACTTCACCGGTTGGCTCAACTCCCCCGGCATGGAGACCTTGTACTCGCGCGCAGACGTTGTCGTGTGTCCGTCGGTTTGGAACGAGCCCTTCGGTTTGATCGGCATCGAGTCCTACTGCCACTCCAAGCCCGTCGTGGCTTTTGGGGTCGGCGGCATCCCCGAGTGGCTCGACGATGGCGAAACAGGTTTTCTGATCGAGCGCATGAACACCGGGGCCATGGCCGAAGCCATCGATAAGCTGATCGCTGACCCCGAGCTTGCGAAGCAGTTTGGCAAGACTGGCCGAACGAAGCGCGACACTGAATTCGGTTATGAGCGTCACATGCAAACGCTCGAACAATTACTGCTCGAAGCAGCTCAATAACCTCGTTTTCGATACCGGTTGTCCGCAACTCACAGGCGGTTTGAGTCATTCGGGCATCACACAGCCTCGGAGGACTCGTAGCTGGCGAACGTCAGGACCGTGACGGGATATATGGGCCAGAGGCGAGTCAATGCGGCGAAGATCGGTAAATCGTTATGGATCGCCGAACGCATATTTGGGAGCGTGCTAGAGTTGGATTCCCCCATCTATCTTGTAGTGTGAGCAGGTGTGCTCTGCGCGACAAAGGCCTCAACTTAGACCGCTCTCCCCGCAGGGCGTCCTTTACAATATGTGGCTCTCCTGCACCTTTAGTGGAAGCCTGACGGGCTAGAAAAGGCGGGGTCGAGTGGACCTTTAGTGGAAACAAGGTTGATGGATGGAAGTGCAGGGTTATTGCGGCGATCCGAGAATGACTTAAACGGCAGGGGTTGGAGTTGCCGGGGAGAGAGGCGATTGGGAGGGAGAGGAGCGGTTGCGGAGTTCGGGGAAGGCGGAGAGAAATTTGGGAGGAAGTGCAGGGCTTGCTAGCTAATGGGGTCGCCGCGGTTGTGCGGGCCGGGGAATTCGCTCGGGAGTAATTGGAGAGTGGCGCACATGATTAGGAAGGAGCCACTG
>JBLINP010000046.1:0-21244 GCA_047639415.1 Planctomycetota bacterium
AGCGGACTCACCGTCGGAAGCTAAAGCGCGTCCAAGGAGTCCTTCAAAAACCAAAGATTCTCAGGCAGGCGGCGATTGCTTTGGCGCAAGCCGTAGCAGCGATACTTGTCGGAAACCCAGCTCGTTAACAACTGGTAGTGCACGTATCGCGAGTGCGTGGAACGGTGCCGCTAATTGCGCGACTTCTGCTCCACGAGCCACTTCGCGGAGGAAAGGCTCAAGTGCGCATTCCTCGTGACTTTCTGCCGGTTCACTCGTCGTCGATTGCAATTGAGCAATCGCAACCGTCTCGGTCTCGTCCGCATGCCCTTCAACACCATCAGCATGGGAAAGCTCCCCGTGCTCGACTTGTTGGTGTTCCGCGCAAAGCGTGTGCTGCTCCTGATTCTGGTGCAGTCCCGCTAAAAGCTGAGCCAAAAAGAGCAAGCCCAGCAGAAGTGAGGCGGTGCGGCCCGACCCGCCAAAATCCAACCGCTGGGCCATGGCCTTGTCGTTGGTTTTCGATTGGGTAACGCGCATGCGAAGGGTCGGCTGGAGCTCCGAGATCACTCGGAAGCTACTCCGGCCATTCCAAGTACGCAATCGAGACAGCCCCAGAATCCGTCGAAAAGCTCACGGCCTTACAAATCCGCAAAACTCGGAGCGAGACGGAAGCAGAAGATATTCGCAGGTAAAACGGCATTCGTCGAGGAGTCGCTCGCGCCTCGCCCAGGTCAAATTCCCTCGAACGGAGCACGAACAACAATTCAAAATTTTTGAACGAGAAGGATCGGTCGGAGCCTATTCGACCAAACCGTGCCGAAAATTGAATCACCAATCGCTAGTGATGCTCCCAATGAGTGCGACGATCGAATCGAGTTCAGGATCGTCCTGAAGGCCTAGTTCTTCCGCCCGTTCAAGGCCTTTCGCTAACCCCAAGTCCGTTGCGTTCCTTCGGTTGTCTCTGGCGCTCGATAACACCGCCGATAGATTCGCCAACAAAAGCTTTCTTGCTCGCTTTCGCTGTGCTTCTGGCTCCTCCGTTATCGGACCCAATGTCCTGGTGTAAATTCGGCCTCGTCGAATAATGACGTCAATCTCTAGGTCTCTTTGAGTGGGGTACATCGAAGCGAGAGCCCATTTTCGAACTGGATGCAGCTCCTCTGGATTGAGAGCCATAGCTAGCTCGAGTGCAGCTAAGGCTTCCTCTAACGAGCCAGTTGCTACCAACACATCGGAGAAGAGGATTTGGTGAGGAGGGAAATTGGGTTCGATCTCTACGACCCGGCGGCCAAGCTCCAGTGCAGCCTCTAACTCACTACGGTCGAGACTGAATCGACAAATGGACGCTAGTAGCGACGCGTCACCTGGCTCGAGTTCCAATGCTTTGCTCAAGCCAAGTTCAGCATTCTCGATGTCCCAAAATCGAAAGTTAATCAAGCCAAACAAAAGCTGCGCGTAGGCCGAATTGGGTACTTGATTGCGGCCAATTGTGATGAGTTCCAAAGCTCGTTCGTAGCGATTCTCGCCCAGAAGATTGGACGCAAGCCCCGTCGCATACGCGCCGAGCGCCTGCTCATCCGTCAGTGGCTGACCCAAAAAACCATTCCCTTCTTGGCCTTCATAGAAAAAGTACGGTTCGTGCAGCTCACTCAATACGCCGATTCCGCTCGACAAATCGAAATCATATTTCCCGCTTGAGGTTTTGACGCGAACGTACATATGGAACGGGACCACGATCACCTGCATATCCACGCCCAACGCCTCGCCGACGCAACGAGCAAGCATGCTTGCAGCAACACAGTCCCCTGTTTGACTGTCGAGCAATCGCGTAAGTGAAGAATGCTCGATTCCCCATGTATAGGAGCCCGATCCATAGAGGCTGTGAACAAAGTCTGACGCTTTGATGCGCCCAGTAGTTTCAGCCGCACCAGCGCGAACTTTGTTCGCGAGCTGAGCGATCTTCTGCCTATAAAGGTCAACATCCAATTCGAGTTCGCGACTCGCGCTTAGCTCTAGAACTGAATCGGTAAAGGGTGTCGAGTTCGGACCCTCTCCGAGTTCGATAAAAACGTCAGCGTCGTTTCTCGCCGTGCACGCGAGCACGAAAACTGTGCAAACTCTTGCGCCGAACAACACGAGTATCTCAAACAGGCTTGACTTCTCTCTCCACATTATCGCCCTACACCCTCTTCGCGCCCAAAAGAACTCGACTCCGTAGATCACTTACGCTCGACAACTACGCCGCGGTCCTCAAGCCACTTAACCGTTTCTGGCAGCTGGAGGAACTGCCTGGCGACATAGACGGCGGTGTGCGAGGACGTCGCGTAGGCGCGGTCGAGGAAGATGACGAAAGTGGCGACGGGGTTTTCGGGCGGCAACCAGCCTGCGACCCAAGTGTGTTTGGGTGTGCGGGTGCTGGATGTTGTTCCACTGGCCACGCGCGCGCTTAGGTCCGCGCTGCCGGTTTTGACACAAATCTCGACGCCCAAGACTTCGGCATTGAGCGCTTTATAGGCGGTGCCGCCCTCTTCGTTGGCTACGCGGTAAAGCGCTTGGCGTACTTCGTTCAAGGCGGCTTCTGAAATCGTCGTGTCGGCTGGTTTGTCTCGCAGAACTTTGCGACCGCCAACTTCTACGACGTTGGTGAGCGAATGCAGTTTGCCAGTTGCCAGGGCTAACGTCGCGCGTGCAACTTGCATCGGCGTGGCTTCGACGACTGACAAACCGTTGCCCGCCAAACTCGCTTCTCGTCCGGCCATATAGGGATTTCCGAATAGACCGGGAACGAAGTCTTCAAAAAGCCCGCTCCCCATATTGTCGCGTCGCAAACCCGTGGGTTGCCCAAAGCCTAAAGCTGCTGACATATCGCGGAAGACTTGCGATGAAGGGAAGCTCTCCCCCAGCCAAGCGAAGTAACAGTTGCAGGAGTTTTTGAGAGCGTCCGACAAATCCATCTCGCCGTGGCCGGCCGCGTTCCAACAACGCACGCGTCCGTACTCGGCAGGCTGGCCGTCAATGCGAACGCATTCGACCTTATAGCTTGAATCGAGCCCGAGGTGTTCGAGCGCCCACAAAGCCACGAAGGGCTTGAACACCGAACCAGGTGGCAAAAATCTCGGCTTGCGGATCGTGCGATCGATACGCAACGAACGGTCGGCGCGTTGCTCGGCAAGTTGATCGTTATCCTTCGTGATGCCATTGGGAACCGACGCCGACACGACGACTTCCCCCGTCGAGGACAGCATCACGATCGCGCCAACCGGTTGATCGAACCAGGTGTGATCCACTTTGTCATCGGTTGGGTCGTAGACGGGGTGCTCGAGCATCCATTCAGTCGCGTGTTGCAATTCGGCATCGATCGTGAGCTTGACGTCCAAGCCGTCTTGGCGCTCGGAAAGTTCCGATGAGGTGCGCCCGCGGCCAAAGCGATCGACCAAACCTCGCGCTTCGCGATAACCGTTTTTACCGCGCAGATAATCATCCCACTCGCCCTCGATACCTGAAACGCCTTGCGACTCATCGTGCAACAGCACTTCGCCGACTAACTGTTTCAGTTCCGAATCTTCCTCGCTGCTGCGCGTCATCGACTTCAGGGTTTGCATTCGATTCTCGCGGCGACGTTGACGCTGCATTTCGTCTACGCCGACTGCAGAGACACTGCCAATCACTTCGGCTGCCAAGTCATTCCAAGGAGCCTCATGGCGAGCCGCCTCTTCGATAGAACTCGAACCATCGTGAATACGAACGCGGGCATCCATGGCGCGAAAGCCTTGATACTCCTTCGGGAAGCGAGTCAGCAAGTAAACCGCTTCATAGGCTGGACGTGGATCGATCGCGATGCTGCGGTCGCCGTAATCGCGTAATACATCCCGCAAGGCTTCCGTCGCCAACTGCTTTTGATCCTCGGCAAAGAGCAATCGTCCGTTGGGCGCCAATCGATCATCGGCCGCATGCACTTCCAATGAGCCGTAGAGTTGTTCGGCCAACGCATCCTGAAATTCGGCTTCCCAGAGCGGCACGATTTCGTTGGCCACCAACTCGAGATCAAAGCGCGACAACAGATCCGGGTCCTTCAGCGCTCGCAACAATCGTCGCACACGCCAGGCCTTTTGCTTGTCGGGTTGACCTTCGTCATCGGAAGTGTCGATCGAATTGACGAGTGGCTCAAGCATCCTCCAGCCCACGCGTGGAAGCGCTTCGTTATTGTCGAAGTCACGACTGTCAAAGGACAGTTCGAATTGTGAACTGCCCTCCAAGTGCTCCACATCGAATACCGGCAAGAGCCGGCCGAGAACCGCGAGTTCAGCGGAAGCGTCCGCAAGCTCCGAATGATTGAGAACGGCTTCCAAAACTTGCGGACTGGAATAAATCGTTCCGAGCAGACTGAGCAAGCGAGTGGGAGAGCGTTCGCTGCCCCCCTCTGTGAGATACTCCACCAAAAGGCGCGGAACTGCGTAACCGTTGCGCCAAGCGAGCCAACGATTGCGAGTCTGGTACGTCCACAGGTCGATTCGATCATCATCCCAATACAAACTTCGCCCGATCCACGACACGTCAATCGTGTCGACCAATGTTTGCGAATCTAAGCGACCGGGTGAGAAGCCAGCGGCTTCGCGGAAGAGTGCTGCAGCAACAAGTTCTTCCACCGTCGTTCGAATGGACTCGAGATGATCCACGATCCGAAACAGCGGATCGACCAGGCTGAGGTCTTCGTCCTCGCTGAACAAATTGAGACGTTCTGCGAGCAGGCGCAAATGCCGACAACTGCGACGTACGCGTTCCAATAAAACGAGCCGCACCTCTTCCGGTGTTTTGGAACGCCATCCTGCAACTAACTCAAAGTAAGAAGGCAAGCGAACGTCGTCCTCCTTCAATCGCTTCAGATCGCGTCGCTCCAATTTGTCGAGGTCAAACAGGCTCGCAATATAAAAGCTAACGTCGCTAGCTCGTCGACTTCGCAAGGTTTCATCGGGGTCAAGCACGGGCTTACCCTCGAACGTATTGGTTCGGATAGCGGCACCAGCGGCAAATTGATCGAGATCGCTGGGCGACAACTCGCCGAATTCAACAGCCCAAAGCTCGAGCATCTCAAGCGCCTCAGGCAGCGGTACCGCGCGGTGTTCCAGGGCAGACCGTGCGTGCGCAATATTCCCCAGGACATGACTGCGCCTGAAATCGCGATAGGACAGTTCCAAGCGGTAGGTCGCTTGATCGCGCACCAACACGCGATCTTCCACGTCGAGAATTTTTCCGCGACGGTAAGGCAGCATGGTTCCACTGCGCACCAGTCGCGCCGCTTCATCTGCCCAAACCTCACTCTGATTGATTTGGATTTCAAACAGACGCACGCTAAGTAGAACCGTGAGTCCGATCACAATCACGCAGAGTATTGCCGACCGCCCTCTCACGGCTGCTGCCTCCACTCGCCGAGTCCCGGCAAGAGCGAGAGCAAAGGCGAGAGCAGAATGGAACACATCGCGGTTGACGCTGCAGTTCGCATCGCCAGCTGAGGCGCGTGTTCCAACAGACCAAGGTCATAAACGGAGCGCGATTCGTGCAGTGCAATCAATGCGACGACAGTAATGCCCGCATACAACGCCGCGCCAAAGAAACGCACGAGCGCACGATTGCCATCGGCAAAACCGCACAAACCTGAATGCACTCCGGCGATGCCCAAGTAGATCGCGAGAATGGCCAGCGGCGGCTCGATACTGAGCGCGATTCGCCCGGCTGAAATTGCAATGGCTGCTGCCCACAAGCCTCGCGGGCGCGAACGTGCAACCAACGCAATCAGAAGTACGACTCCAACATCTGGTGTCCAAGCGCCGAGGGACGTTCCCATTACGCCCGCAAGGCTGAACGCGAGAACCGACCAAAGCGACAAAAACAAAAGCGATCGAATCGGCGTACGACGAGAACCCAATACCGATTCGATGCCAGCCGTGTTCATCATTGAGCAAACTCCTTGGCCGTTCGAACCCAAAGGTTGGAAAGATCGGGAGTCAGGTCACGACGCACGAGCACGAGCGGCGCTCCAACGACGGGGTCGATATTGGGTGAAAGCAAAGCTTCGCCGATGAACAAGCCGGCCGGCAAACCGTTCAAGCCCGAACCGGTAAAGAGCCGGGCTTCGATGATGGGTTGGAGCGATCCGCTCAACTGCTCTTCATCCGCGAGGACCGCTTCCCATCGAAAGCGAATCCAATCCTCGTCTTCGTCGATGCCGAGCGAGATCAAACGACCGAGGACGCGCGGCAAGGGAGAGTCTTCGATGCGAGCGACGGCAACCAAGGTCAGACCGGGATCGGCGAGCCGCCGAACATCCGAAGACCAAGAACCAGCGCGCTCAACACGACCGATCAACTGCAAACCGGAGATCAAAGCCGCGCCAGTTTCAACTTGGGCTGAACGCCCTGCGGCGAGCTTCATTCCACCGCGCCAACTCGACGGGTCGCCAGCCGAAATCCGATTCGTTGGCCGCCACGAACTGTCCGACACAGCGAGGTCGAGGTTGTTTTTTGCACCGCGGCGATCACCGCCGGGACACAAAATGTAAACGTGAAACAGACCAGCGCCGTAATCTATATCAGCGAAGAGCATCCGATCTTTGCGCGGTTCGAGTGGAGCTAACGTGCCCAAACCATAGCCCTCGGCCAAATAGGCGTAGGGATCGATTCCCGGCAACAACTCGCCCACGACCAGCGGCCCGGCTGGAGCTTCGCGATCGGAGGGGTTACGCACGACCAAAGCCAATCGCTCGACCGAACTCGGACGGGCTCCGCGCGCTGACACGACGCCGCCCACCGTCATCCAAATCGCCTGGGATTCGCTGCGGTCCGCTAACTGCGCCCCCACCGCGAATCTCGGCCCGGTCACCAGATCAATCGCGACCTCCAGACGAGCTTCATCGACCGCCTGAACGCGCCCCACGTAAGTGTTTCCGTAGACGACCGGCAGACCCGGAATGAGCGCCGTCGTGTCCGTGACGCGCACGCGCAGGCGATCCGGATCCCGATCAGCGCGGCCGATCACTTCGGCCGGCACAAGATCGCGACCAGCCGTTAGATCCGCGCGGGTCGGTGCCGCGAGTTGCAGCAATTCGCTCGAGAGCTCATCGATTTCCGCCGAATTTTCGGTAACCCGATCCTGATCGATGGCCTCTTCCGCACTCACGCTCCGACCGCTTGCCCAAACCAGAGGCCGCGTCGGTTCAGCCAGCCATCGCAGCGGCGAAGTCAGCCAATCGACACCCGACTCGATCGCGTCTATCGGTCGCAGCGCGAGCAGAACGAGGCACATCCATAGAAGGAGGCGGAGCAGGCTGGATCGACGAAACCTCAAAGGGGAATTCCAATGTTGGAGATGCAATCGTCGCGTCTGCGAGCTTCGACCTCAACAGGGCGGCGGACTTCGATTGGGGCAGCGAGCTCAAAGCTTGGCGGGCGCAAACCTTGCGCCCGCTCCCTCCCCCCATGAATCTCAATGAACTGACTGGCTTCCGTGTTGTTGGTCCGGAACAACTCGTCTTGAGTTCAAGACTTAGGTCTGTATTTGAAGATCGAGGCCCTGCTTGCCTTCAAAAGCGTCGCAAGTCGGGAAGCCACAAAAGGATCAACTGACCGCAACAACACGGAACCCAGTCAGTTCCGTGGGAACAAATTGGGGCCTGAGTGGCGCTTGAAGTCGCGTTTAGTACTCGTCGCCCGTACTCAGCACTTGGCTGAATACGTCGAGCTTCTCGAGGAAGATGCCCGTTCCGCGGGCCACGGCGCTGAGCGGATCGTCCACAATCGTGGCCGGGATTCCGATCTGATCGCTAATGGCGTCGGCAATGCCATAGAGCAACGCGCCTCCGCCGACCACGGTAATTCCCGAGTCGACCAGGTCGGCTGATATCTCCGGCGGGGCTTCTTCAAGCACTTGGCGAATGCATTCGCAAATTTGTCGAACCGGGTCGGACAAGGCCTCGCGGATTTCCATCGAGGTGACCGTCGCTCGACGCGGAAGGCCCGTTACGGAGTCGCGTCCTTTGACTTCCATCGAAAGTTCTTGCTCCATCGGCCAGGCAGAACCGACGGTGAGCTTGATGCGCTCAGCGGATTGCTCGCCGATCAACAGATTGTGATTGCGACGCAGGTGAGCGACGATCGCTTCGTCCAGCTCATCCCCCGCCACGCGCAGACTGGTGGCTACGACCGAACCAGCCAATGAAAGCACGGCGACTTCGGTGGTACCGCCTCCGATATCGACGATCAGCGAACCGCGCGCTTCGGTGACCGGCAATTCGACGCCGATACCCGCCGCCATCGGCTCGTCGATCAGATAGACCTTGCGAGCGCCGGCGCGCTCGGCGGAATGGATCACGGCGCGCCGCTCCACAGCTGTAATTCCGGTCGGAACCGAGATCACCACTCTGGGCTTCATCCAGTGGCGACCGTCGTGCACTTTTTGAATGAAGTACCGCAGCATCTTCTCGGTGATCTCAAAGTCGGCGATCACGCCGTGCTTGAGGGGCCGAATGGCTTCGATATTGCCCGGCGTTTTACCGAGCATGGCTTTGGCGGCGTTGCCAACCGCCATGCCACCCAGCAAAACCTCGTTGCCGCCTTTTTTGACGGCTACGACGCTGGGTTCATTAAGGATGATTCCTCGTCCGCGAACACACACGAGCGTGTTCGCCGTTCCGAGATCTATCCCCATATCGACGGATAAGCGCCCTAGCAGCCACTCCAGTGGCTTCATGAGATTGCCCATGGATAATTCCTTCTCGAGGCCGGGGTGGTGCCGTTCAGTGGTGCGGGGTGTGTCTTCTCGGAGCAAGAACGGTTGCGAATCGACGCGCGATTTTCATCCCGTTCCATGCGCAGTTTACACCCGCCATTGGGCCGATCAATAGCGCTCCACCTCCACTCGATACGAAACTGCCCCGATTACCAAAATGGCGAACGGGGCAGTTTGATTGGTGAGCGCTGGGCTCGGCTTCAAAACGAGACGTTTTTAAGCGATTGGCGATTCGCCCTTCTCTTTAGAAGAAGAAGCCCGCGTCGTAATGCTTGGAGAGTTCCATGTCGAGGAAAACGCAGCCTGCGATCAGCATCAGGGCCGTCACGATGGCAACGGCACCCTCCATGCCCATTCCAGGAGCTTCTTCGACCACTTCAGCTTCAGCAGCGGCTCCAGCGGGCTTCTTGCGGGAAACTGCGCGGGGTTCGCGTGCGGGGGCGGCTCCTCGGGGGGAGCGACTTCTTGTACGTGCCATGATTTGAGCTCCTAGAGACGGGTGGCGACACTGTCGCCAGCGGAGATGGCTTCACCTTCGGCGCCCTTGCGAATCAAGATCGCGGAGCTCCAGGTGCCATGAACGATTTGAACGCGAACGCGTCCTTTATAGGTGCGGCCGTTGAATACGTCGAAGGTCGTGCCGAGCTTGACACCATCCTCGGAACCGCGGTTGATCGAAACCAAACCGGGAGCGACGTCCATCTTGGCGCTGACCACAGCACCTTCAATGTCCTGTTGTGCCAGTACGTCGCTGATCGCAACGCCGGTGTAATCGACCAAAGCCGTTAGCTGAGCGTCGAGGTCGCTGGTCAACTTCGTGGCCGCAGCCAGTCGGTCCCTCAGGTCGTCAACCTTCATCTCGGATTGGCGCGCAGACTCTTCCGCGTTGCTTTGGCCGTGCTCCGCGTCTTTCTGTTCTTGACGTGCATCGGAAGCTTCGCGATCGGCATCGCGCTGGGCTTCGGTGGCCTGTGCCAGTCGCGTGTCGACCGACGACAAATGCGAGTTGTAGGCATCCATCGAGCTTTGAAGCTTCGTGAGATCGCCACGCATTTGCTGATTCTCAGTGATTTGGTCGTCGCGCTCGCGCTCGGCGCGATCGGCGCGGTTTTTCTCCGCGCTCAGACTGTCCGTTGCGGACTTCTTGTCGTCGCGTACGGCGCTCAATTCGGTGCGCAAGTCGGACAGCTCACCATTTAGATTCGCAGTGTCGGAGTCCAGCTTATCAACGGCTACCTCGTGCTTCGTCTTCCAGTCTTGGCTGGTGGCTACGACGTTCGACGCCCAACCAAGGAATGCGGCCGCGAGGGCCAGGTTGATGACGATAAAGATCTTTCCGATGGGGCTCATGCTCTTACGTACGATTGGGGTCTATAGAGAATGGAGGGAGGAGGGCGAAACGAGAGCGCTTTTGCGTAACCGACGTTTGAGTGGCAAAACTGCCGAGGAAGTGTTCCTTCCCAGAAGTATTACCGCCGAAAAACGAAGCTAAGACAAGCGTCGTTTGTCGCCCAGAGGCCATGCACAGCGGGCGCGAGACTATAGATGGGGTTACCTTCTGTGGTCAAGTGCGGGAACCGTCTGTGCAAGCGCTCTAACCCCCCGTTCGCGTCGGGTAACCGGGTCAATTGGGAGGAATTCGAGGAGGACTGGCCCCCAGGGCACTTCTTGGAACATTTAGTCGAGCGGGCGATAGTGAATCGATTCTCCGTTTTCGATGTCCGTATCCGCTGGAATCACGGCCAGTGCCGTGGCCAAGCTGGCCCCGACCATATCGGCGGAACCTAGCCAGGAGACGGGTTTTAGGTGATCCGCCCCGTCGCTGCCCTGCTCGACGATGGCCGGCAGATTTTGCTGACGCCACTGTCCGCGAACCGTCGAACCCGTCCAGATTCCGCGGCGGAGACGCTCGCGCTGTTCCTTTTCGCCCGCTCCGCCCAAAAGCGCCAAAGCCGGTCGAACAAAAACCTGGAACCCGAGCAAACTCGAGACGGGATTTCCCGGAAGGCCGAACACCGGCGTCTTTCCGTGCATCCCGAACCAAATCGGTTTTCCGGGCTTGATGGCGACTTTGTGGAGGATGGGCTCGACGCCCAGCTTTTCGAAAACCGCCCCCACCAAGTCGTACTTGCCCATGCTGACGCCACCGGTAGTAATCACAGCAGTTGAATCCTCGAGAGCTTTCCCGAAGCGTTCGAGCAACACACTTTCCGAATCGGGAACGATTTCGGCGGCGAGCACTTCGCAACCGACAGCGCGGCAAGCGGCACCGAGATAAAGTGTGTTGCCCTCTCGTATTTGGCCAATACCGGGCGTTTCGCTGGCGGGGACTAGCTCGTCGCCCGTCGTCAGAATGGTGATCTTGGGCCGCGTGAAGACGGGCACGGGATCGCAACCAACCGCGGCCAAGACGCTCAGGTCCGAACTCGACAACCGGCGACCGGGGGACATGACGGCCGCCCCTACTTTGAGGATTTCACCGCGATGGCTGACGTGTTGATTCGGGGTCGGGCGATCGTCGAGGCGAACGCGATTTCCCGTGCGCTCCGATTTCTCGATCATCACCACGGCATCACAGCCGCTTGAAAGTTCAGCCCCAGTATAAATTTCTGTACAACTCCCCCGCGGAACCTGACCCTCAAAAGGCACTCCGGCGCGTGATTCACCGAGACATTCGAGCTCCGCTGGTCCTTCTAAACCCTCAAAGTCAGCACTGTGGACCGCGTAGCCGTCCATCGCGCTCTTCTCAAAGGGTGGCAGGTCGATGTCGGAGAAGATCTCATCGGCCAGGACTCGACCCGCCGCTGCCGCAAGAGCTACAGACTCCCTCTCACCGGCGGGCTGAATCCTATCTAGAATGTCTGCAATGGCTTCGGACGGTTTGCGCATGGCCGCGAGCTTAGCGAGTGAGCGCCTTCTCGGCCTCCCTCCGAGCATCATCCGTCTCTGAAATCCCGCCCCTTACGACCGACTTGTGCCCGTCAACGGCTCCTGTCCCCTCCATCCCATCGCCCATGCTTTCTCGTTCTTGGCGTCCTAACCCGACCACGTTTCTGTTCTCCATCTTCCTTTGCGCTGGCCTCGGTTCGGGCTGCGGCGAACAAGCTGCACCCATCGTCTCGGCCGAGGAAACTTCCGCCATGGCGAGCGGCGTGCGGGAACGCGAAGCTCCCCGCGTGCGAGTCTCGCAATTAGTCGAACGTGAAATGGTTCAACGGCTCGAAACCACCACGGTGATCGAGTCCGAATCCGAGATCAGCTTGCTCCCACGCAGCTCGGGAATTGTCGTCGAAGTCTTGGCGGAAGAAGGCGATCAAGTCGAGCCCGGCACGATCTTGGCACGCATCGATGATCGCGACGCCGTGCTTGCCATTCGGGATGCGGAAGTCGCTGTTGAAGAAGCGCGCAACCGTCGGGGCAACTTGGAGCTTTCGATTGAAGAAGCGCGCGCGGGCATCAACAACTCGCGACTTACGGAGGAACAGGCGCGCAGGGATTTCGAACGCAACGATCGTTTGCACGGCGCCAATGACAGCGAACTTCCGAGTGCGCTCTCGGCCCAAGCTTTGGAAGCCAGTCGTTTGGAACTTGAAAGTTCGGCGCACAACTTGGTCATGGCCAACCTAACACTCAAGCGTGCGGAGTCCGATGCACGCGAAGGACTCATCGCCATTTCGCGCGCAGAGGTTGCCTTGCAACGCGCGCAAATAGCTCTTGACGACCGCACCATCCGCGCCCCCATTTCAAGTGTGATCGCGCAGCGCACCATTCGCGTTGGAGACACGGTTGGCGGCGAAGCTGTCTTCGTGTTGACCGATACTGAAAACCTGCGCGCGATTTTCTACCGTCCGCAACGTGAGCTGAGTTTATTCCAATCCCAGAGCAATCTGGGCGATAACACCGGGCTTGAAATCCTCGCCCACACCGAAGCACTACCCGGTGCTCAATTCCGCGGATTCATCGAACGCGCAAGTCCCACCATCGACGCGCAATCGGGTTCATTTCGCATTACGGCGCGTTTATCGCTCACGCCAGAAATGAACGAAGACGGTAGCGACGTGAGCCACATGCGTTTGCTGCCGGGCATGTTAGTTCGACTCAAAATCATCACCGATCGCCACCCCTCCGCACTCGTCGTTCACAAGCGTGCGGTACGTCGCGAAGGCGAAGAGAGCTTCGTACTCAAAGTCGTCGACAGCCGAGCGATTCGCGTGTTGGTTCGTGAAAGCTTCGCAGACGATGACTTTGTCGAGATCGTGAGCATCGAAGCGGGCGAGTTGGTTCCGGGCGACTCGATCATCACGATCGGCGCTCGCGAAATCGAAGATGGTGCGGAAGTTCGCGTCGAAACCGATGGGCCCGACGATGAAGTCGAGCCAGAGTTGGAAGACGAGCAAGACGCCGAAGAGTCGACCGAAAGCGAAGACGAGTAAATTTAGCGTGGCCAACCAAGATTCAGGCGCGGACCAAGCTTCGCCGCTCAAACTTTCATTCGTAACCGAACGCCCGATTGCCATCACGATGTTCGTGGTCGCTTTAGTCGTTTTTGGCGTCGTGAGCTTTTCGAAGCTGAACGTCGATCTGCTGCCGGAAATTAGCTATCCGACACTGACGGTTCGCACGACCTGGGAAGGTGCGGCGCCGGAGGATATCGAGGAACGCGTCAGCGAGCGCATTCAAGAAGCGCTCAGCACACTGCCCGGCTTGATCCGCAGCAGTTCGATCAGTCGCGCAGGCACTTCCGATGTTCTGCTCGATTTCGATTGGGACACGCAGATGACCTTCGCCGTCCAAGACGTGCGCGAAAAACTCGACGGGGTTTTTATGCCGCGCGGCACCGACCGCCCACTAATTCTACGTTACGACCCGAACCTCGATCCGATCCTGCGCGTCGGTTTGACGTCGCTCGAAGGCAAGGTCGGAGAGTCTGACCTGATTCAAGTTCGGTGGTTGGCTGAAAATCGAATCAAGCGCGAGTTGGAAGCGCTACCCGGTGTCGCGGCCGTTCAGGTGCGCGGCGGATTGGAAGAGGAGATCCACATCCGCATCGATCCCTTCGCGCTCGCCGCTCGCAAGATCGACCCGGGAACCTTGGCCTCGCGCATGGCCCAAGAGAACATCAACGCTTCCGGCGGTTCCCTGCTCGAAGGCTCAACCGAGTACCTCGTTCGCACGCTCAACGAGTTTCGAACGCTCGAGGAGATCAAGGACCTCTCGATCATCAAGCGCGGCGACGCTTCGATTCGAATCCGCGACGTGGCGGAAGTCGATCGCACGCACACAAAACGCGAAGTCATCAGTCGTTTGGGCGGCAACGAAATGGTGGAGTTCGCGATCTATCGCGAAGCGGGAGCCAACATCGTTGAGCTGGCTTCGGTCGTCAAAGACAAGATCTTTGGCAGCCTCGAACAGCAGCAAAGCGCGATCGAGATCGCGAAAAAGGCAGAGGAATCCGGTGGCGGACCAAGCATCGGTGACCGGAGTAAAACCGACTTTTTGGCCTTTCGTCACCGCAAGAGTTTGAACTTCGAGTTGCTCTCGGATCAATCCACTTTCATTCGCGACGCCATCGATGACGTGAAGAACGCCGCCTTCATGGGCTCGATCTTCGCAGTGCTCGTCATCTGGGTTTTCCTGCGTCGCCTGTCGGCCACTTTCATCATTGGTCTCGCGATTCCGATCTCAGTCGTCGTCACCTTTGCGCCGATGTACTTCTTCGGCGTCAGTCTCAACATCATGTCGCTCGGCGGCCTCGCCATCGGAGTGGGCATGTTGGTCGACAACGCGATCGTCGTGCTCGAATCGATTTCGCGCTGCCGCGAAGAGGGCGACAATATGAAAGCGGCGGCGACCCGCGGAGCGCGCGAAGTCGCCGGTGCAGTCATCGCCTCGACCTTGACGACCATCGCCGTGTTCGCACCGATCGTTTTCGTCAGCGGCATCGCCGGACAAATCTTCGGCGACCAAGCGCTGACCGTCGTGACCTCGCTCTTGGTCTCACTGGTCGTCGCGATCCTCTTCATTCCGATGCTCGCTTCACGCGGCTGGCTTTCGGGAGAGAAGGTCAGCGGTGATAAGCGCGGCAAACCCAAATCCCTCACGAGTGATCTCAATTGGGGCGTGATCGGCTTTGTGCCCAGCCTCCTAACCCTCGTTGGACGAATCGTACTGCTTGCGATCGGATTGGTGTTTCGAGGAGCCGGGTTCCTAATCGGCATGGTGTATTTCGTACTCGCGAAACTACTCACGCCCTTCTCCAAAGCCTTCGATTGGTTCTGGAGCGTTAGCGAAGGCATCTACGTCCGCATGCTCAGCGGCGCTTTGCGCCAACCCGTCATCATCGTGCTGATTGCTGGCGCGTTGTTTTGGGTAGCGAGCGGTCGAATTTCGAAACTCGGAGTCGAACTGCTACCCGAAATTCATCAGGGCGAGTTCACCGCTCACGTCGCGATGGAGATCGGCTCTCCGCTCGAGTACACCGATCGCGCGATGCGCGAATTGGACCGTGAGATCCGCGCGCTTGAAGGAGTTCGCACCACGGCGCTTACCACAGGCATCGAACCCGAGAGCCTCTCGCGTGACATTGAGGGTTCTCACACCGCGCGCCTCACAGTTAGGTTAGAACCCGAATGGAGTGATGCGGCACTCGAAGAACAACTCGCGGACAACGTGCGCCAGTTAGTCACGCGCCATCCCGCCGTGCACTCGATTGAAATCCGTCGACCGACGCCCTTCGCCATCGCTGCCCCCATCGCGATCGAAATCAAGGGCTACGACTTAGAGACGTTGGAAGAGGTCTCGATTCAAGTGTTTGACCGGCTCACCGGGCTCGATTCGCTTACCGACTTGCGATCCTCCGTTCGTCCGGGACATCCGGAAGCGCTGATCACCTTCGATCGCGACAAGACTTTGGAATATGGCTTGGACCTGGCCGCCGTCTCCAACCTGGTGCGCAATCAAGTGCTCGGCGAAGTCAGTACGCGGTTCAACGAAGGCACCGATCGCATAGATGTGCGAGTGATCGGCGACGCGCTCGTGCTCTCCAGCATGGAAGCCGTGCTCAATCTGATCGTAAACCCAAGTTCCGAAACACCCGTGCCGTTGCGCTCGGTCGCGGAAGTTCGAACGGTTCAAGGTCCGGCTGAAATCAGACGCATCGGCAATACGCGCGGCGTTGTAATTACGGCCGAGAGTTCGGGACTTGACCTCGGCGGCTTGACGGCCAACATCGAAGACGCCCTCGCTTCCCTGCAAACCTCGGAAGACGTGATCGTCGAAATGGGTGGTCAAAAGCTCGAGATGGACGAAGCGCAGTCCAGCATGCAGTTCGCATTGCTCTTGGCTGTGTTCCTCGTCTACGTCGTCATGGCCAGCCAGTTCGAATCGCTCCTGCAACCCTTCATCATTCTGCTCACCGTTCCGCTCGCTGGAGTCGGTGTAATCTTCGCGCTCGAAGGTCTCGGAGTCTCGCTCTCATTGGTCGTCTTCATTGGATTGATTATGTTGGCGGGCATCGTCGTCAATAACGCCATCGTGCTCGTCGATCGCATCAATCAAAAGCGCGAAGATGGTCATCCCATGCGCGAGGCGATCCTGGAAGCGGGGGGCGCGCGCTTGCGACCGATTTTGATGACCACAGCCACGACGGCCTTGGGCTTGTTGCCTCTGACCGGTTGGCTGGCCGACGTGCCAATCATCGGTGCTCTCGGTTCAGGTGAAGGCGCCGAGCTGCGCGCTCCCATGGCCATCACTGTGATTGCCGGACTGGTGACTTCAACCGCTTTGACCTTGATGGTCATACCCAGCATCTACGCTCTGCTTTCGCGAAACGATCGCCGTTCGCGTATGGAAACGAAAGTTGCGATCTAGCAGTCCGTTGAAAAACTACCTGCTACGACAAAGCCCTCTTGGCCGCCACTGCGTCGGGCTTGCCGAGCCGTGCCGGGCGGCCCTACAGGGCCGCTTGCGCCGTCTCGACTTCGCCCGACCTGTTGCGACAAAGATGGCTTCGTCTCGCTACGGCACTTTATCAACGGACTACTAGCTATGACTGAACCCGACCAAGACAAGCCCGGAGGTTTCTTCCGGGGAGCGGTGAGCCGCCCCATCGCGGCGCTGGTGCTGTTCATCACGATGCTCGTGATCGGTGTGATCACCTATCGCGAAATTCCGCTTCAAATGTTGCCCGCGGGTTGGAGTGAACCGCAACTCAACATGTGGGTTGGGGCGCCGAATTCGAGTGCCGGCGAGAACGAAGAGAAAGTCGCGCGCGTAATCGAAGAGCAGCTGCGCACCTTGAGCGGCATCGAAGAGGTTTACAGCCGCTCCAATTCAAGCAGCGTCTACTTTCGCATCAAGTTCAGTAGCGACCAGAATCTCGACATCGCCAAGGCGGAAGTTCGAGATCGAGTTGAGCGCGCTCGCCCCTTGATGCCGACGAGTGTCGAACGCGTCAGCATGTGGTCCGAAGATGCGGATCAAATGCCCCTGGGCATGTTCGGCATCCTGCACAAGGGCAACGACGAACGAACCGACTACCTGATCGACAAGATCGTCGTGCCCCGCATCGAAGGCACGCGCGGCGTTGGCAAAATCGACATTTGGGGCGGTGGCGCGGACTCGATCCGCATCTTGCTTGACGAAGATCGCGTGGTCGCGCAAGGGCTCGACATTAGTCAGTTGATCCAACGCTTGAGCAGCGACAACTTCACGCAGCCGATGGGGATTCTCGACGACGGCGGACAGCGCATCCTTTTGCGTTCCGATATGCGCTTCGAGACGCCGGAAGAAATCGCCAATTTCCCGATCGGCAACGGGCTGCGAGTATCCGACGTTGGCCGAGTCATTCGCGCCAAGAGCGTGCGCAACTCGATTACGCGCATCGACGGCGACTACGCTTACACCGGCTTCGTCAGTCGCGACAGTCAAGTCAACATTGTGGAGGCCAGTCAAAACCTTCGCAGAGTTCTCGACGAGATTGAAGAGGACCCGCGCGTGGACGGCGAACTGAGCTTCAACATCTTCATGATCCCGGGGGACATGGTTGAGAATTCGCTGCTTCAATTGCAGGAAACTGCAGCTTGGGGTGGAGCGCTCGCGATGGTCGTGCTCTTCACCTTCCTGCGTCGAATTCGATTGACTCTTTGCGTCGCGCTCTCGATTCCCGTTTCGGCCGTGATGTCGATTGCCTTTGAATACTTCCAAGGCAACTCCTTCAACATTTTGACCATGGCCGGCGTGACCCTGGCCATCGGGATGCTGGTCGACAATTCCGTCGTTGTCGTCGAAAACATCGCGCGGTACCACGACAAGGGCAATTCAGGCGTGAAGGCGGCGCGCATCGGAGCGCGAGAGATTGCACTGGCCGTAACCTTGGCGACGCTTACGACGGTCGTAGTGTTTTTGCCGATGATGTTCATGGGCGATCAACCCATGTTGAAGCTGATCTTTATCAGCCTCGGTCAACCGCTCTGCGTTTCGCTCATCTTCAGCCTGTTCGTAGCGTTGGCCTTTCTACCCGTCATCGCGGGACGCATCATCGGCGACCGTTCGGCCTTCGCTTCCGGCCTCGATAAGTTAATTGATCCCATACTCAAAATACCCGCCCGATTGACCGCCTACATCGTGGGCGGGTCGCGCGTGGTGCTCTACGGGATCGTTCGAATCATGCACGCGCTGAATCGCGTAGTCCTACATCTGGGCAGGTTCTGGCCGATTCGCTTGGCCCTTGCCGGGCTTCCGTTCTACGCGGCTTGGTCGGTGGTCGAAATGACTACTCCAGCATTAGAACTGGGAACCCTGTTCGATCGGTCAACCTGGGAACCCGCCACAGTTGCGTTTCCGATCACGCTTTACGCCACAGCCGTAATCGCCGGGCTCCTGATCTTCTTTGGGATGCCGCGTTGGTTGAAACGGTCGTCGGCAGCACCTCGTCCACCCGAAAAATTCATCCCCGGCGGCGACTCCATCATTGAGATGGTGACGAATCTCAACAGGCGCTTGGTGGGTTGGACGATGCAGCACCGCCTGCTCGCGACTGGGCTCGCAACCTTGTGCTTCCTCAGCATTCTGATACCGATCAACAACACTGAGATGGCCGCCTTCATGCAAGAAGACGACATTCAGTCGATCACGTTCAGAGTTCGATTCGACGCCGATTATCGCTTGTCCGAAGCTTCGAAGGAGATGTCGCACTACGAGAAGTTCGTCGAAGATCGACGAGAGAGCTTCGGCTATGAAAGTTGGGAAAGTCGCTTTGATGATCGCGGCGGCCGAATGCAAATGTATTGGGAGCGTCCCATACAGCCCGAACAGCGCGTCGAATTCATGCGTGAGTTGAAGTCGGGCTTGCCGGATCGCCCCGGCAATCGGATCAACTTCTATGACGATGAATCCGAAAATCGCAACCGTAAGAACGTCGCCTATTTTCTGCTTCAGGGGCCCGATTCTGTAACGCTCGACCAGATCGGTCGTGAGGCGATTGAAATCCTAAAGGGCGTTCCGGGTTTGGCTGGAATTTCGTCGCCGCTTGAAGACGCTCCAGAAACGCTGCAGGTCGAGATTGATCGCGACATGGCACAAACCATGGGCGTTTCGCCGGATGTCGCGTTGAACACCATTTCCTACACGCTGCGTGGTTGGTCCTTGTCGCGCTTCCACGAGGAAGGTCGCGAGATTCCGCTCATCCTCGAATTTGACAAAGAGAAGATCGCCGGCATTGGAACCTTGCGAGACTTGGACGTGTACACCGAGGAAGGCCGCGTGCCACTTTCTGCCTTTTCCAATCTCGTCGTTACCGAGAGCGAGCGCAACATTCGCCGGCGTAACGGGCAGTCCTCGTTTCAAGTTTCGGCCGAGATCGACGACCCGACGCGCGTGATGGCGATCACGATGGCGGGCAATCAAGCGCTGCGGGACAACCTCGATTTGCCGCGCGGCTACAGTCTCGGTTCCGAGAGCGACCTCTTCAGTCAGCAAGAAGAAGAGACCGGTCAGATGCTGAACGCTTTGATGCTCTCGGTCGTGCTCGTCTTTCTGTTGATGGGGATTTTGTTCGAATCGGTACTGCTGCCCTTCTCGGTACTCTTCACAATTCCCTTCGCCATCCTCGGCGCCTTCTGGACGATCTTCTTATCCGGCACTCCGATGGACTCCATGGGTTGGATCGGCTTGATCATTTTGGCCGGCGTCGTCGTCAACAATGGCATCGTCCTCATCGATCGCATCCACCGATTGACGGTCGCCGGAATGCCGCGATCCGAAGCCGTCATTACCGGATGTTCGCAACGCGTGCGCCCCATCCTGATGACCGCACTCACCACCGTCTTCGGGCTGCTTCCCATGGCGATTTCCGAGCCACCTACCAACGCCATCGCCTACCAAGCTCTGGCAATGATCGTGGCTGGCGGGTTGATCATCTCGACCTTCTTCACGCTCTGGGTCGTTCCGCTCGCTTACACGGTCCTCGATGACCTCTCAAACATCATCAGTAGTCGAGTCCGTTGGTGGTTGCGCCCGGTTGGGAGCCGTCGAGCGCCCAATCTTTCCGAGATCAAGGCTTAGCCCGAATTATTCATGAACACGCGGACCAAACACCACGAACGACCGGCACTGCCGGTCTATTGGTTCCTGCTGGCACTTTGCAGATACTGGCGTCCTCAACGACCTTACAAGGTCGTCTGCGGGGGCAAGTATCCGCAAAGTGCCAGCAGGAACCAATTCGAGGCGTTTTGCCTCGCGGTTCATGAATAATCCGGGCTAGGCCTCACGAGCGAGGGCTAGCGCTCGGCAAATCGGGCCGAATTGATCGACCACTTGGGAGGCTCGCGCGGATAAACTTCTCGCCCGAGTTTTCCGTTTAGCTTCCGATCCAGCCCACGCGCTGCGATCAGCCTCCTTTCCAACCTGATGTCTGTCGATCCGAAAAATACGCCTACGAGTGCGAAACTCCCCGAAGGCACTCGCGTCGGCATCGTGGTTTCGCGCTACCACTTGGACATCACGGGCTCGATGCTCAATTCGGCCAAGCGAGAGCTGGCGAGCGCTGGCGTGTCCGAAGATCAATTGGTCATCGCGAGTGCACCCGGTGCTTTTGAACTGCCCTTCTTAGCGCAAGAGCTGGCCGTGCGCTCCGACATCGATGCGGTTATCTGCTTCGGTTTGGTGCTCAAAGGCGAAACCGATCACGACCGTTACATTTCCCAGGCAACAGCCAATGCGATCATGGACATCTCCTTGCGCTTGGCCGTGCCCATCCTCTTCGGCGTGTTGACTTGCTCGACCGTCGAACAAGCCATCGCACGTTCAACCTCGGCAGCCGACGGCGGTAAGCTCGACAAAGGTCGCGAGGTGGCTCGCGCCGCCATCGAAGTGTTGTTGTCCGCTTACGAAATCAGAAAGAACGCCCCCGGGCTTTAGTCGTGAAGAAAAGAACACGTGCACGCGAACTCGCCCTCCAATATTTGTATCAACTCGACTTGCT
>JBLINP010000047.1:0-20634 GCA_047639415.1 Planctomycetota bacterium
GCCCCCAACCTAGTGTCTTACTCGCGCGCACCAAATTTCCCCGCGCTGACGCGTTCGCTTCCGCCCTGCACCCGACAATCCTGCCTTTCCTCGCCCGTCAAGCTTCCACTAAAGGTGCAGGAGATCCATTTATATGCGTTCGCGCCGCGATCATTTTAGTGACCTGAAAATCTAGCCGCATCGGCGCTCCCCCAGCGCGATGCTCTCCATGCGTCGCATCGAGTCACCCTAATTATTCATGAACCATGAACTCCCATTGGCGCAAGAAGCCCCACCGCTCCCCCATTGAGATTAAGGCGTCGTCATTGTGCGCAGCACGCGCTGCCAACGCAGAGTGTCCGCGCTCGCCTAAAATCGTAATGGCGTTTTTAACCAGAGCGCGCGCAACTCCTCGGTGACGAATCTCGTTCTCAACATGCAGGAGAACGACGACCGGAGTCAGTTCTCCTGTTAGGGGATCTTCAAAAGGCGCGATCAAGCAGATGCCCAAACGACTCTTGTCACTCGCATCCTCGGCAAGTAGCAAAAGGCAAGTCGACTGCTCGAAATGGCGATCGAGAATGCGCTTGGAACATCCACTGGCAAGTGGAGTATCTCGATATTCGGCGACGGTCACCGCCGTGAGGCGATCCAACTCATCGACCAAACCGAGTGCTTCGTTAAAATCGGTAACGGGACGTATTTGAAGTTCCATAAGTGTTCTTTCGTAGCTCTAGTTTTCTGGCGGCCCCGTAGTTCCTTCGGATTCGATCGCTGCTTCGAATCGGGGCGAATCGTGAACGTTCTCACCGGCACGAGCTCTTCTAGCTGAAGCCAGAGGATGACGGAGAGTGACCAAGGCGTCTTCGAGAACTGCGTACGCACAGGGGACGATGATCAGAATGAGCAGCGTCGAAAAGGCTAAGCCGAAGAAGATGCTGATGGCCATCGGTTGCAGGAATCGCGCCTGGCCAGTCGCGAAAAACGTCAAGGGTGAGAGCCCCAGCATTGTGGTGATCGACGTCAACACGATGGGACGAAAGCGTTGCTTGCCGGCAATCAAAACGGACTCGATTAACTTCCCTCCTGATTGCCGCAAATTGTTAACGCGGTCCACTAGGATCAACGAGTCGTTCACCACAATGCCCGAGAGCGCAAGGAAACCCGTCATCGACATCATCGACATTCCGCGGCTCATCATCAGATGACCGAAAACGACGCCAATGCCCCCCAGCGGAATCGCGAGCATGATCACGAATGGCTGACTGTAGCTCTTAAACAGGCCACCAAGGATGACATAGATTGCGGCCAAAGCGATGAGGAAGGACCAGCGCAAGCTTTCCATCGTCTCAGCAGAATCCTCTGTATCCCCCTTGAAGGCGATCGTGTAACCAGGATTGTCCCCCACGAACTCATCGAACTCATCGCCCAGTTGCGAAGTGATCAAAGTCGAATTGCCCACCTGCTTGTTTACATCAGCGGTGACTTTGACCGCTCGTGAACCGCCTTCGCGTTCGATCACGGCCATGCCTGCGACCTCTCGCAATTCAACCACCGAAGACAAAGGCACGCGCGCACCGCTTGGTGCAGTTACCCTCAAATTAGAAAGCGTCCCCCGGCTATCGCGTATGTACTCCGGCAACTTCACAACGACTTCCACGTCGTCGCGACCCTTGCGAATACTGGCGAAGCTCAACCCTTCGAACGCGGAACGCAACTCAGTCCCCAACCAAGCTTCATTGAACCCAAGTGTGCGCGCCTCATCGGAGAGCACGAATTCAACTTCTCGTTTGCCCGTGTCCGCCGTGTCGCGAATATCGCGCACCCCTGCAAAATCAGCAAGTCGCGTTTTCACGCGTTCGGCGATCTCTTCCAAGACCGCCATATCGGGCCCTCGAATCGAAAGATCAATAGCCTTGCCCGTCGGTCCGGCTTGGGGCTGATCGATATCGATCGAAAGTATGCCCGCTCGGGGTTCCGCAAACCTCACGCGCAAATCCTCAATAATCTCCGCGGTAGAGCGACGGTCGCTCTCATCTTCGCGCAACTCAACCCAAATCTGTGCCAAGTTTTGTCGCAGTTCAAAGCGCGACGCATCCTGCGCAAGAATCCCGACCAGTAAATTTGCGCTCTCTACTTCCGTCTGCGACAAGGACAGGATCTCGTCTTGAATCGGCAAGGCCAACCGTTCGGTTTCACTGAGCGGAGTTCCCGGTTTGCAGTGGATATTGACGTAGAAGACTTTGGATTCAAAATCGTCGAATAGATTGAAAGGCATCTGCAACACTGCATAGCCGATGAATCCGGTCGCGACACTACCCGAAAGAACAAGAGTCACGTAGCGGAACTTGACGCACAAAGCCAACATGCGCGCATAGAGGTCGCGCGCTGGTTCGTACCAATGTCGCCCAGCCACATCTCTTAGTTCGCGGACACTTCTCGCCGAGTTCCAATGAGCCAAATGAGCGGGCAATACGATGAGCGCTTCAAACAGAGAGGCCGCGAGGCAGAAGGTCACCATCAACGGAAGCGGCCGCATGAACTGACCGATGATGCCGTCCATCAAAAGTATCGGTAAGAAGGCCGCGATGGTTGTCATGATGGTCGCGATGACCGGTGCACCAACCTGCCCCGTACCTTCGATCGCCGCCTCTTTCGGCGACAGGCCTTCTTCCATCAATCGATAGCCGTTCTCACTGACCACAATCGCATCGTCGACGATCATCCCCAGCACGATGATCAACGCGAACATCGTGATCATGTTCATCGACACGCCGAAGGCACTGGCGATTAGAAGTCCCCCCAGGAAGGCGAAGGGTATTCCGAGCGCGGTCATAAAGGCCACTCGGACGTTCAAGAACAAGACTAGTGAGATCATCACCAGCAAGCCGCCCAGAGCACCCGATTCGGTCATGACGCGTAGACGATTGCGCACGTAAATCGAAAGGTCCGAATTGGTCCCGAGCGAAACACCGGGAGGCATATGAGCCCGTTGATCAGCGATCAATTCCTGAACGCGGTCGGCCAGTTCAATCGTGTCGCCATCCGACTGCTTCGTCACCTGCAACAACAAACTGGGCAGTCCATTGAAGCGCGTCTTGGTGTATTGGCGCTCGAACGTATCGCGAATGCGCGCAACCTGATCCAAGCGAACAATCGTTCCGTCCGGCCCCGAAATCACCGGCAATTTGGCCAAATCGTCAGCGCCCTCGACATCCGACTGAACGCGTAGGAGATAGTCGCCGGAAGTCGTTGAGAGATTGCCGAGCGGCATGTCGCGGACGTGAGCACCAACGAGTGCACCGATCTGCGCGAGCGTCAGCCCGTAGCGCTCCAGCGCCATCGGAATCACTTCCACCCACAAGCGAGGTTCGCGCTCACCAGAAATCGCCACGTTCGAGACTCCGGGAATCGCCTCGATCATGGACTCTTGTTCTCGAGCGACATCCCGGATGACTTCTTCCGAAGCTGTTCCGTATACGAACACGGAAATCACGGGAAACTCTGTCTTCAACTCTCGCGCGATAGGCTCGTTAGAGTCTTCCGGCAGGTTGAGAGCACCCGATTGAATTTGCGAACGAACCTCGTTGAGGACCTCGCTGGGATCCGAACCCGATTGCAATTCAAGAGTGATGATCGAGAGGCTTTCGGAGGATTCCGATCGAACTTCATCAACGTCATCGAGCGAGTACAACTCCTCTTCAATCGGCAAAGTGATTTGCCGTTCTACGTCCTCTGGACTCGCGCCTGGGTAAGTGGTCGTGACGACGATTTGATCGAGTGAGAACTCCGGAAAGACCTCTCGAGGCATGGAAAAATAGGCCACGGTTCCCGCTGCAAGCACGGCAAACATGGCCAAGTTGACTCCAACAGGATTATTTACGGCGTACCGCGCAATGGCCCGGATCACAGGTTTTGCTCTCCGATTTGGACTTCTTTACGGATGCACTGCACGCCATCAAAAAGACGGTCTAGCGGGCCGGTGATTAATTCATCACCGGCTAACAATCCACTTCGAACTGAAAATCCTTCGCCGAGCGGATCGCCCAAGACGAGTTCGCATGACTTCGCGGCTCCCGACGAATCCAGTATCCAAGCTGTTGGTTGTTCCGACTCCCAAACCAAATGCCGGCGATCAATCCACAATTGATTCTTACGTTCCCCGGCGTGCAGCGTTACTTGCGCAAACAGACCTGTCGGTAACGCAGCCTCACTGTTCGAATTGTCGATTTCAATCTCGACCGCGGCACTGCGCGTGAGCGGATCCACTACGGAACTCACCGATCGCACTGTGCCTGAAACTCTTGCTTCGGGACGAGAAGGCAACGTCAAGTCAGCAACTTGCCCCTCCCTAACTCCTGCCAATTGGTCGGCGTGGATCATCGCGACGAGATGGAGCTTCGAACGATCCAAACATTCTCCCAGCGGAGTGGCGGCTGTCAGGAAACTCTCCAATGCGGGAGCCCGTCCTTCGATCGTCCCCGCGAACGGCGCAGACAATTCCGTGCGAGCCAACGAATCTTCCGCGATTTGAATCATGACCTCCGCCTGCAAGATGCGCGCCTTCGCTGCCGACTCCGCAGCCTCCGCCGCGCTTCCCCGTCCGCGTGCGTTTTCAATTTCAAGCTCCGAACGAACCACGGTTGTGCGAGCTTGATCCACAAGACTCGCGCCGACTTGACCGCGACTTTCAAGGTCCTCCAAACGCGCCAATTCGCGCAGCGCAAGCTTAAGTTGTTGACGAGCGCCTGCCTCAACCTTCACCGACCAAGTTCGTTCGCGCGACGCCGCTTCCAATCCCGCCAGCGCTTCCTCGCGCATTGCCTTTGATCGTGACAACTCAAGTTCATAGGGAACTGGGTCAATGCGTAGCAGCGCTTCCCCCGCCGTCACTTCCAAGCCCGACCGCCAGTCGGGATGAACCCAAACCACGCGGCCCGAACGCTCGGCCACCAAGCTCGCTCGACGAGCGGGCAGCAATGTGCCGAATGCTTCGACGTTCAACTCGAAGTCCGACATTTTCATAATCTCGGTCTCCACGAGCGCCGCGCTCACCTCGCGCGGAGGTGCGGGCCTGGCTTCGGATTTGGCAGCGATCACGAAAATCCAGAGCGGAACTCCGGCGGACGCGATCAACAGAATGGCGGCGAGGCTCGAAACAGTTCGGGACATGACGATCAATTCAATGTGCGCTTGAATTCGGTTTATAGACGGCAGAGTCCCTCATAGACCGAAAAAGAGGGGCTCTGCTATGACCATCCTCACAAGCTTGGTCAAGCGACCACAGCCGCAAACAGTGGAATGCCAAAAAGATTGCACAAGCAATGCCTCATATACCGGCGGAAGGCTCCAGTACTGTGGACTAGAGCCCCCCTCCGCCGGTAGAGTAATCGGCCTTCAATTCCGCTTTTGGACCATCCGAAAGCCCCCCTTTTTCCCGAAATAAGAGCGCTCAGAAACCGCGCACACCACGATGGACATCACCGTCGATAAAAGCTCTGCCTGCATGGCAAAGATCTCCTTCACCGTTCCTTCCGCCGATCTCGAGCGCGAGATCCAAACTGGTCTACAGGCCATGGGCGCTCGAACGAACATGAAGGGCTTTCGCCCCGGCAAGGTTCCGGCCAAGGTTCTAGAGAAGAACTTCGGTAAGGAGATCCGCAAGGAGACCATTCAAAAATTCGTCCGGGAGGCCTATGAAACGGCTGTGAAGGACGAGGATTTGCGTCCCGCCTCTCACCCCGAGATCAAGGAAGAGCAACTCGAAGTCTTGATCGGCGCCGACCTCAAAATGGACTTTGAGCTGTGCCTGCGCCCTGAAATCGAATTGGGCGACACCAAGGGTATGGAGTTGAAGATCCCGAAGGTGGAGATCGATGACGACGAACTCGAACGCGCTTTGGCTGAAGTTCGGACGCGTCAATCTTCTGCGGTCAAAGCCGAAGAGGGTGAGGGCATCGAAGAAAACGGCATGGCGCTCGCCAAGATGACCTTCATGCTCGGCGCAGAGATCTTGAACGAACGCGAAGGCTTACGCGTTGGTCCCGAACAGATCCCGCCCGGAATTGACGAGGAAACGTACAAGCAGGCTCTGATAGGAGCCGTCGTCGGCGCCGAGATTGAGGTTCCGATTCTCTATCCGGAGGATTTCCCCGAAGAAAAAGCTCGCGGCGAAAATGGAACTTGCTGCATCCAGCTGAGCGAGATCTATCGCATCGTCCCTCCGGACGAAGAAGCGATGTTCAAGATGTTTGAGGCCGAGAATGAGGCCGACATGATCACCAACGCTACCGCGCGTCTCACCCAGGCGAAGACGGCCCAGCGCGACCAAATGGTGGAAACGCAGTTGCTCGAGCAATTGTTGGCAACCTACCCAATGGAACTTCCTACGCCGTTGGTCGAGCGCCAGGTCACCCTCAAAATCAACGCCTTGACCCAGGAATTGGCCAATAAGGGCGTTGCGCCTGAAGAAGCGCAGGCTCAAATCGATGCGGAATCGGAAACAGCCTATGAATCGGCTGCAAAGTCTTTGTCCGCTCTGTACCTAGTCGAGGCGATCGGCCAAAAGGAAGATCTCAAAATAGCCGATGAGGACATGATGGCCGAATTGCAAAGCATCGCGCAGCGCAATAACGCCCCCCTAGACACGGTTCGCGATTACTACCGCGAACAAAACCTGTTCCCACAACTTGCAACTGAACTTCTAGAGAAAAAAGTTCGCGTTTACCTCCGCGAAAACGCCTCGTTAACAGAGGAGTAGGAAACCACTACTCCCCCGTTGTCGGGAACCCCTCTCCAGATCCTTTCAGTTCATACCCAATAGAAGAGCGAATGAGCGCCCAGTCGAACATCGAACCGCAGTCGAACATCGTCCCCTTTGTTGTCGAGCGCACCGGCCGCGGTGAGCGTACCTACGACATTTACTCGCGCCTGCTTGAAGACCGCATCGTCTTCATCGGCACCGCCATCGACGACCACGTGGCCAACTCTGTGATGGCGCAGTTGTTGTTCCTCGATCGTGTCAATTCCACCCAAGACATCTACATCTACATCAATTCGCCGGGTGGCTCCGTGACCGCGGGTCTCGCCATCTACGACACGATGCAGTTCGTCAAACCGAGCGTGGCGACCTATTGCCTCGGTCAAGCCGCCTCCATGGGCGCGGTTTTGCTCGCAGGTGGTGCGGCCGGCAAGCGTTTTGCGCTTCCGAACTCACGCGTGATGATCCACCAGCCCTGGGGCGGAACCCAGGGACAGGCGCGTGACATGGAAATTCAGGTTCAAGAGATCCTGAAGATGAAGAAAAACCTCGAAACTATTCTCGCCACTCATTGTGGCAAAACCCCCGAAGAACTCTCCGAGGCCTGCGATCGGGACAATTTCATGAGTCCTGACCAAGCCAAAGAATTCGGCCTCATTGATCACGTGGTCTCCAAGACCCAAGACAAAGATAAAGAGTAGGATTGGAGTATGACTCGCTCATCCGGACGCGGGCGCCACGTAGAGCGCTGTACCTTTTGTGAAAAGCGGCGGCATCACGTCAGCTCGTTGATTGCTGGCCCTCCTGGGGTCTACATCTGCAACGAGTGCATCGAGATCTGCAACTCTATTCTGCAAGAGGAACAACGACGTGGCAGCGATGCGCTTGGCGCGCCCGCTACTCCGTCCGGTGAAGCGATTGTCGGAGCGCCGGAAGGCAGTCTGGTTGAAGCCCAGCGCCTTCCGACCCCCATCGAAATCGCGCGTGGCCTCGACGAATACGTCGTGGGTCAAAAGCGTGCGAAGAAGGTGCTCGCGGTAGCGGTCTACAACCACTACAAGCGCCTGCGCAGTCAACGCATTGGCAATACCGATGCCTTTGAAGGCGTCGAAATCGAGAAGTCCAACGTCTTGCTGGTCGGCCCCACCGGCTCCGGCAAAACGCTGCTCGCCAAAACCTTGGCGCGCATGCTCGACGTACCGTTCGCGATGGCTGACGCCACCACGTTGACCGAAGCGGGTTACGTTGGCGAAGACGTCGAGAACATCTTGCTCAAGCTCCTGCAGTCGGCCGAGTTCGATGCCGAGCGCGCGCAGCAAGGCATCATCTACATCGACGAGATCGACAAGATTGGACGCACCACGTCTAACGTTTCGATTACGCGCGATGTTTCGGGTGAAGGTGTGCAGCAAGCGCTGCTCAAAATCCTCGAAGGCACGGTCGCCAATGTTCCGCCGCAAGGTGGACGAAAGCATCCGGAGCAGAGCTACATCCAGCTCGACACCAAGAACATCCTTTTCATCTGCGGCGGTACTTTCGCCGGAATCGAAGAGCTGATTTCCAAGCGCATTGGTCGCAACGTACTCGGCTTCGGCAAGGACATGGATCTCGAAGAGCTCGAAAACAAGGGGCAACTCGTCGGTCGTACCAGCGACCTTTCCCCCGAAGAACTCGCGCGCTTCCTTTCGCCCAAGGACCTGATGGCGTTCGGCATGATCCCCGAATTCATCGGCCGCCTGCCTGTGGTCACAACGCTGCACAAGCTGCAACGCGACGACCTCGTACGCATCCTCACCGAGCCGCGCAACTCGCTCGTCCGTCAGTTCCAAGGCCTGTTCGCCATGGAAGATGCCGAACTGGAGTTCGACAAGGACAGCCTCAAAGCCATCGCCGACATCTCGATTGAACGCGAGACTGGCGTCCGAGCCCTGCGCTCGATCCTCGAAGAACTCCTGCTTGACCTGCTCTACGAGCTACCCAATCGCAAGGACACGAACAAGTTCCTCGTCGATGCGGACGTCGTGTCAGGCAAACGCCAGCTCGCCCGGGGACTCGTGGCGGAGGATCTCGAGGATGAAGAAGACGAGGTCGAGCCTGAGGTCTCCGAAACCTCGGACGAAATCGACGAGTCGGACGAAGATGCCGACGTCGAGCGCGAGAGCGCCTGAGCCAATTGATCTGGCGCACTCCTCGTGCGCTACGGTGAGCTCGCTTGGATCGACTTTATTCGACCCTTGAATGAAGCCCGGGCTACTGGCGCTAGCTCTTTCGTGACAGGAACCGCTATCCTGTCACGCACATGTCTTCCATCTGCATTCATTATCATCGGGACTTCGACGGAATGGTTTCCGCCGGGGTTCTGGCCGCGATTCTCCGTGACACTCGCGGAGAGGATGTCACTTGGCAAAGCGTGAATTATCACCAGCGCGACGACTGGGAGAATTTCGGACGAGGCACCCGCTTCGCCATCGTCGACTTTCACTTCCATCCGGAAGCGGAGTACTGGTTTGATCACCACCCGACAACTTTCTTGAGCGATGAGTTGCGCGCGAGCTACCAACCCAACGACAAGTGGGCTTGGGACGAAAGTTCGCCTTCCTGTCCCCCGCTGATCCTTCGTCATGCGAAGGAACATTGGGATTACGATGCGCCTGAGCGATTCGTGGAAATGGCGCATTGGTCGGACATTGTCGACGCTGCCAAATACAAAGATGTGGAGCAGGCCATGTTCGGCGACGAACCGGCACTGCGCATCTCGCGTAGTTTGTACGTCGCGCCCAACTCTGCATGGCTCGACGATTTGGTGGGAGCCATGTCCAACCAGAACCTCGACAAGATTGCGAACCGCAAGGACGTCGAGAAAGCCTACGGGCGCGCGGCGCGCAACCGCGACAAAGCGCTCGAACAATTCCCCCCCACGATCATCAACATCGAGAACTCCGTTCTTCTCTACGACGCTTCGTCGAACTCAATTCGGCGCGAACGCTTTGCAGCCTTCTTCCACCATCCCGAAATTCACTACTCGGTCGGCGTGATTCCGACGCGCGCTGGTTATCACGTAAGTGCGGGCGTCAATCCGTGGAACCCGCCCATCGACGGCGTTCACATTGGCGAAATCATGGAAGGCTACGGTGGCGGCGGACATCGCACTGTGGGTGGCGCGAATCCGGAGAGCTTGCAGGCTGCGTTGGATGCTGCCGCTGAAGTTGCGGTGGTCTTACGCGCTGCCGAAGCTGAGGCTGCCAAAGAGACGCCAACGAGTGCCGGTAACGAAGCTTAGTGGCTGAATCAAACGTGTCCGCTTCAGAACAAAGCATCGGGTTTCTCGATCTCGACTTGGCCCAGTGCCAAAAGCGTTTCGTCGAATTGGGCGGCAAGCCCTTCCACGCCAAGATTGCCCGGGAGAAGGTCTTTGGAGAAGGCTTGCTCGACTATGAGTTGATGACGGCACTTCCCGCGGGGTTGCGGGGTCGTTTGACAGAGCAGCTACCCATTTTGCGCGGGACAGAACTCGAGCGTACGGAATCCCAAGACAACACGACCAAATTGCTGATCGGGTTCGCTGGCGGCGATGCCGTCGAAACGGTTCACATTCCGTCTGTTCGCAAGAACAAAGGCGCGACGCTGTGCGTTTCCAGTCAAGCTGGCTGTGCCGTGGGCTGCCCGTTCTGCGCATCCGGCAAGCTAGGCTTATCGCGCAATTTGTCGAGCGCTGAGATCATCGAACAGTACTTACGCGGACGTCAAATCGGCGAGTTGGCGCGGAGTGTCGTCATGGGTGTCGGCGAGCCACTGCACAACATCGACAACTTGGTTCAAGCCCTCGAAGTTGTGCGCACGCAAATGAACATCGGCGCGCGGCGCATTACGGTTTCGACCGTGGGCTTCCCCGATCGTTTGCGCCGACTTGCACAGACCAAGCCGCACTTTCAACTGGCGATCTCATTGCATACTCCCGATGACGAGCAACGCGATCAATTAGTGCCGGCGATGGCAGGAGTACCGATTGAGGATGTACTCGCAGCGGGTGATGATTGGTTTGTTCAAACCGGCCGCGAGATCACCTACGAGTACGTGTTGCTCGGCGGCGATAACGATAGCCCCGGACATGCCGAACGATTGGCCGACCGACTGCGTGGACGCCGTGCGATGGTGAATCTGATCCCCTACAACCCGATCGAAGAGTTGACCGGGAGACGACCGCATGCGGACGACGTCGAGGGATTTAGAGAGGTGCTGGAGCAACGTGGGATCGTCGCGACGGTTCGGTGGTCACGCGGATTGAAAAGCGATTCGGCCTGCGGGCAGTTGAGATTACGCACGCCGGGATGAGAGGCAGTGCGGGTGGCTACGGGTGTGACGCAACGCAAGGCGCGGTTGAACACGAGTTCAATTAGTTCCGCATTGGTATTTCGAATACGCGCTCCCAAAGCTTTCATCCTTGCAGCTCTCGCGCGAGGTCGCATTCACCCCGTTCTCACCTCCCCCGTTTAAGTATTTCCCTGACCGGTTCTACACCTTGTACCCGTCAGCGAATCCACAAACTGGGCTTGGAACTTCTCAACAACAGTTCCCTGTACGACGCCTGTCACCTGGCGCCGCCGCAACCTCAGTATCACAAGCGAAACTCGAACCGACCGAGTCGATTCACTACTCGCCACCAATTCGTTTCCCCCGCCCCTAACGAAAAAAGCGCGTTCCATCCGACCAATGTCGAACGGAGCGCGCTTGTAGTTTTTTTTTCTGGTGAGGTTCGCTTAGACCTTCGCCATCGTGGCGTTCGCGACCTTCTCGAGAATCGTATTGATTTCCGATTCACCAATAATGAGCGGCAAACGGAAGCGAACCGAGTCCGGTCCGGCACCAAGGGCCATCAGCTTGTCGGCGAACATGTCACTCAGCATGCGATCGCGAGCTTCGGGGCTTTCACATGTGAAGGCCACGAATGAACCGATTCCGCGAACGTTGCTGAAGGCGTCCTTCTCGCGTGAAAGCTCGCGTAACCCTTCTTTGAGTTGCGCGCCACGCTTGGTGATGTTCTCGGCCAAGTTTTCTTGTTCGATGATCTCGATAAAGCGCTTGCAGCGAACCATGTCGACCAAGTTGCCGCCCCAGGTCGAGTTGATACGACTACTGCGGACGAACACATGCTCTTCGACTTCGTCGACGCGACGGTTGGCGAACACTCCGCATACCTGAGTCTTCTTGCCGAAACAGACCACATCCGGTTCAACACCAATGTGCTGGAACAACCAAGGCTTGCCCGATCCGTAGAATCCAGTTTGGACTTCGTCGAAAATCAAAAGCGCTTCGTTGTCATCGGCGTACTTGCGCAAGGCCTGCATGAACTCTTTGCGGAAGTGATTGTCACCACCCTCGCCCTGCATGGGCTCGATGATGATCGCCGCGATCTTGTTGTTGTGCTTGCTGAAGGCAGCTTCGATCTCTTCACGAGCCTTAGCTTCTTCGGCTTCGATGTCATTGACGATGTTGCCATCGTTGTCGACCACCATTGCTGGGTTGTGAACACAAGGCCAATCGAACTTGGGGAACAAGCCGATTTTGTCGGGCAAGGTGTTCGTCAAGCTCATCGTGTAGCCCGAACGACCATGGAAAGCTTGACGGAAGTGCAAGATCACCAGGTCGTTGACGTTCTCAGTGAAATCCGTGCGTCCCAATTTGCGCGCCTTCCAGTCGAAGGACACTTTGAGAGCGTTCTCCACGGCGAGCGAACCTCCAGAAACCCAGAAGTGATACGGGTAGTTGTCCGGAGTTACGCGTGAGCCGAAGGCATCGACGAAATCCGCCATATCCTGTGTGTACAAGTCGGAGTTGGCAGGCTTATTGAGTGCCGCCGTTAGCAGACGACTTTGGAAGGCCTTGTCGGCCATCATCGAGTGATTGAAGCCAATCGGCCAGCTCGCAAAACAGGTGAACGCGTCGAGGTAGCTGTCCCCCGTCGCGGCGTCCACGAGCCACGGCCCGTTCGATTTTTCAAGATCCAAAACCAGCGGGTAGCCATCCACCAGCTGATGTTTACCCAAGGTCTCCAGTACTTTTTTCGCGTCGATCAAAGCAAAACTCCTTCCAGTTCCAAACATTCTCGATCTGATGCCTCAGCCAAATTCGCTGAGGCAGGCTCTCATTCCCGCGCTATTGAAGTCGGGGGGTCTGTTCGAATCCCCGCCCCGATTCACCGGTCCTTTTGGACCAAGTCGCGATCAACAAACAGCATTCTAGCCGCCCGGAAGGCGTATAACCAGCCTTGTGAATCTTCCGGTGAGCAACCCACGTTGGCGATAGCCTAAACGGATTTAATCGAGTTCGCGCGCGAGAAGCTCGGCGGCTTCATCGTCATCTGCTCGGATCAAACACAGAACGGGAGCTGTTTCTCGGAACCGACTGACCGCCATTTCCGAATCCACGTTCGTAAAAACAGCGGGCCAAACTCTCGGATCTCGTGCACGCGAACCGGTCGGCGATTTGAACGGCTCGCCACCGAAAATCAGAGTCGCTCCCTCGTCCAATCCCAAGTTCCAAAGCGACCGCGTCGTGCTCAGCGCTTCGTTGTCAATCAAAGGCAAAGGTTGATTCACGTCTGGCGAACTTTCGAGAGCCGACACCAAACTCTCGCAGAAGGCCGAGAATCGACGAACGTTGCAAATCACGCGGGCGACGCGATTTGTGCGTTGGCCTGAAAACGTCTTCGCTCTTCCGAACGCTTGTTCGATGATTTGTTCAACCGCCGAATCGAGTTCAGTTTCCTTGCGAACGATAAACGAGGAATTGCCGCGTTCAAAACCGCCCAAATCTAGTGCGAATCGAACTTCACTATTTCGAAGCTCCGCGAATGCGCCCGTGGATTGCAAAACAGAATTGGCTGCGAAGCTCGCTCCTGAGTGGTCCGTGTTCGTCATGCCTTCCAATGCAGCCTTCAGGGGTCCTGGAAGACCGTGGAGAATGGAAATCAGTCCAGAAGGCATACCCGCTGATGAAAAAGCTGCGCCAATCGAATCGGCTCCTGCGGGCCAGCGATCATCCGAAATCAAAACGACTCCGCGATCGCGTTTGAGCTGCGTGACGATTCGACCAAAGAGCCCGCTCACTAAGTCGGTCCAGCGCGCGAACACAACTCCGACTTCCGTGGCGACATCTCCAGTTGTGGGTTGAGTGCCGTTTGAACCGCTGTCGAAGAGCACATCGTTTTCGATCAAAGCGTCGAGAGCGGCGTATTCCTCTTCGATCTCGGTGCTTTCCAGACCGAGCAATTGTGACAAGTGCTCCGACCAGTTGACGTCGCTGCGAAGATGCTTGAGAACCCGACGCAGTCCGTCTGCGCGTTCCACAGCAGAGAGTCCCTGCCATCCGCTGCGCCCAACGCGAGCGGCTTGCAACGCCTCAACGGTGAGCGACTCATTGGCGCGAGGCCAAGTCCCGACTGTCGCGAAGGGCTCGATCCGCTGACGCAAATCGAAACCATCGGATCCGCCACGCCACGCTCCGCCAATGAAGTGTTGTCCAGCCAATGCTTTCAACGGATTGCCCATGTGTGCTTCGTGAGGAGAATTACGGAGTGTCTGGAGTGCGCGAATTGATTCGAGTACCGGCGCGGTGCGGGCAGCCTAACCGGAAACGTTATTATCGGACAAGCTAGGGCTGCAGCCCAAGATTCAAGCTCATTCGAGTCGGCTTTAGGCCCGGATTGCTAGACTATCCGGCAACTTAGGCCCGAGTTTGGTGGCTGCAGTCACTTTGGGCGTCTTCCCACCCTAGACTCGGCGCTGGCAAGCGCCCACCCCCCAATCCCCCTGGCCTCTACACGAGGCTCCTCCCATTTTGGCTTCAGAGCCCCATCAGCCGCGTCGACTTCGCTTCACTGCCGCTCTGCACTTGCGGACCGCCAACGAGTTCAAGCGCGTCTATAAAGATGGAAATCGCGCCCGCGGAGATCTGATGACCGTGGCCGTGGCTGAAAACGATCTGGCTTACTCTCGCCTCGGACTCTCGATAGGCAAGGTCGTTTGGAAGAGCGCCGTGAAACGCAACCGTGTGCGCAGACTCTTCCGCGAAGCCTTTCGATTGGAACTCGAACAACTGCCCAAAGGCGTCGACGTCGTGCTTATCGGACACAAGGCGATTTGGCCCAAACTCACCGAAACGCGTGAAGAATTGGTGCGGCTTTCCAGCAAGGCGCATCGCCGCTATCGCGAGAAAATCGATTCCGCCGCGCCCGCCACACAAACGGGAGCCAGCAGTGAGGGAGAAGCGAGTCAGCGATGATTTTTCTGCGCAAGCTCGTCGTCCTTCCGATTCGGTTTTATCGACGCTTCATTTCGCCGCTCAAACCGCCCACCTGTCGATTTCACCCGACCTGCAGCGCATACGGACAGGAAGCGATCCTAAGCCATGGGCTCATTCGGGGGACGGCGCTGCTCATCTGGCGCATCCTTCGATGTCAACCCTTCTGTGAAGGTGGATTGGACCCGGTCCCACCAGCGCGTAAGAGCTCCAAGACTCCCCTCTCAAACAACAACGACAGTAGCGAAGAGTAGCCCTTCGATTGCTATCGTCTGCATCTTCTCTGACACCATTCTTGCCCCACACAGCTCCCATGCTTCTAGCCAATCTTCGAGAGACCGAAACCCTCCAACTTTTCACACAATCAATAGTCCTGACAACGCTGTTAGGAGCCCTCGGCTGCGCGGGTCCGAAAAGCATCGTCACCGCCGAGGCCGGGCCTCCGATCGCTGGTGGGACTCCAGCGAATGAGTTGATTCAGCCCGGCGAGAAGCATTTCAGCCGATTGTGGAAACTGAGCGCGGGCGGTGAAACCGCCGAAGGGTATTGGAGCTTCGCTGGTGACCGCGTTTCGTTGCAGCGACGCAATCCCGAGGAAGGCGTTGAGTGCGATCGAATCTACGTCACGGACAAAACAACCGGCGAGCTGATTCAGGTATCGAACGGCCGGGGCGCCACAACCTGTGCGTACTTCATGCCGGACGACCGTTCGGTGATCTACGCCTCCACTCATGCGTATCAGGATGAATGCCCTCCGGCTCCCGACCACAGTCGCGGCTACGTTTGGCGCTTGCACCCCGAGTACGAGGTTTTCGTCAAGAATCTCGAGCGCGGAGTAGTGACTCGATTTACCGACTCACCCGGCTACGACGCGGAAGCCACAGTTTCCCCCACGGGAGATCGCGTCGTGTTCACGTCGGTTCGTTCCGGCGACGTCGAGCTTTGGACTGCCGATCTTGAAGGCGGCGACTTAGTCCAAGTGACCGATACGCTCGGCTACGATGGCGGTGCATTTTTCAGCCACGACGGAGAGCGACTGATCTTCCGCTCGACTGAGTTCGCTCCAGAAGGCAGCACTCCCGAGGAACAAGCCAAGGCCAAGGCCGACTACAAAGCCCTGCTCGCCGAATCGTTGGTGCGACCTTCGAGCATGGAATTGTTCACCATCAAGTTGGACGGTTCGGAGCGCACGCAGCTGACTCACCTCGGCGGTGCCAACTGGGCTCCGTTTTTCACGCCCGACGACACGGGCGTTATTTTCTGCACGAATCACCACACCGACAACGCGCGTGAGTTCGACATCTTCTTGATGGATATCGCCAGCGGCGACCTCGAACAGATCACAACCTATGAGGGCTTCGATAGCTTCCCGATGTTTAGCGGTGACAAGCGTTGGTTGCTCTTTTCGAGCAATCGAGGCGGCACGACACCCGGCGAAACGAACTTATTCCTAGCCGAATGGCAGGATTGAGGGCGGCGCACACCTCCCAACGCTCGCAATCACTCAGTCTTAGATAACAGGACGGGACGAAGAACCGTCCCACACGAAGTTCACCTCGCATGAAAAAGTCGGCCAAAAAACTCTCGAAGAAGACCAAACGGGTCGTGACCTCTCGTGCTACTTCTGGAAAATCGAAACGTTCCAAAGCGGGCGAACCCAAGGTTGCTGCTGAGGAACCTCGTGACGACGAGATGATCTTGCTCTGCGTCCGCGGAATGGCGCTCTTTCCCGGCGTTGTCTTACCCATTTCGGTCGGACGCGAGCAATCCATCCGTGCGGTTGAAAAGGCCGTGCAGGAGGATCGCCAGCTCGGCGTCATTTTGCAGCGTGATCCGGAAAACCAAAATCCGGGCCCCGACGACATCTACTCGGTTGGAACGGTTGCCGACATTATTCGGTACATCACGGCACCCGACGGTAGCCACCACCTGATTGCGCAAGGCCGGCAGCGCTTTCGCGTCAAAAAAATCCTGCAGTCAGAGCCGTTCATGACGGCGCGCATCGAATGGATCGACGAGCCGCCGGAGAATGAACTCAAGGATACGGAGATCGAAGCGCGTAGCTTCAATCTCCGCGATCAGGCACGGGAGGCTTTGCAACTTTTGCCACAGACTCCCGAAGATTTGGATCAGGCCATTCAGAACGCGAGCTCCCCGTCGCTGCTTGCGGACACGGTGGCCACGTTCATCGAATTGCCGCCGGACGAGAAACAGGACTTGCTCGAGACCTTCAACTTGAAGGAACGACTGCGCAAAGTTTCCGAGAAGCTCGACCACGTAGTTGAAGTGCTCTCACTGTCGCGCGACATTCGTCAACAAACGCAAGGCACACTCGAGAAGGCCCAGCGCGAGTACTACCTGCGCGAACAACTCAAGACGATTCAAAACGAACTCGGCGAAGGCGCCGCGGTCGAGCACTTGGAACTACGTGAATCCATCGTCAAAGCCAAGCTGCCTGAAGAAGCCCAAAAGGCGACTTTCAAAGAACTTGCCCGACTCGAAAAAATGCCCGAAGCGTCGGGCGAGTACGGGATGCTGCGCAGTTACTTAGAGTGGATCACCGAACTGCCTTGGTCGGTTTCCACCAAGGATTCCATCGACATAGACCGAGCACGAAAGATCCTCGATGAGGATCACTTCGGCTTGGAGAAGGTCAAACGACGGATTCTAGAATTCTTGGCCGTGCGCAAACTGAATCCGGATGGCAAGAGCCCCATCCTGTGTTTGGTTGGGCCTCCCGGTGTGGGCAAAACCTCCCTGGGCAAGAGCATTGCACGCGCGATGGATCGCAAGTTCCATCGCGTCAGCTTGGGCGGCGTTCACGACGAATCCGAAATCCGCGGACATCGCCGGACCTACGTTGGAGCCCTGCCCGGCAGCGTACTCACCGGTTTGGTTCGCGTTGGCGCGAACAATCCGGTCTTCATGTTCGATGAAATCGACAAGCTCGGATCGGGCGGCTATCAAGGCGACCCCTCTTCGGCACTTTTAGAAGTGCTCGACCCCGAACAGAATTCGAGCTTCCGCGACAACTATCTCGCGCTCGCTTTCGACCTCTCGAAGGTCATGTTTGTCGCAACAGCCAACGTGCTCGATACCATTCCCGGTCCCCTGCGCGATCGCTGTGAAATAATCGAGTTGACCGGTTACACCTCGGCTGAAAAGCTCGAAATAGCCAAGCGCTACCTCGTCAAGCGCCAGCTCGTCAACAATGGCTTGAAGACATCGCAGTGTCGCATCAAGCCCGCGGCGCTTCGAGAATTGATCGCGCACTACACCCTCGAAGCGGGCTGTCGTAATCTCGAGCGCGAAATTGGCGCACTCTTTCGACACGTGGCCATGCGAGTCGCGAGTGGTCACAAGAAGCAAGTCGTGCTCGATGTTTCAGACGTCGCCAAGATCCTCGGTCCGCACAAGCACGAGAGTGAACTCGCGATGCGTACGAGCGTTCCGGGAGTCGCGACGGGTTTGGCCTGGACTCCTTACGGCGGGCATCTCTTGTTCGTCGAAGCGACGCGTATGCCCGGTAAAGGTGAATTGATTTTGACCGGTCAACTCGGCGACGTCATGAAAGAAAGCGCGAGGGCTGCCATTAGCCTGGTGCGCTCCCGTGGAGCGAGTTTGGGAATCGATGCCGACCACCTCGAAAACGACAACATACACATTCACGTACCGGCTGGCTCAATTCCAAAGGATGGTCCCAGCGCGGGAGTTGCGATGTATACGGCGCTGGTTTCCCGTTTCACCGACCGTGCGATTCGCCCCGATATTGCGATGACCGGCGAGATCAGTTTGCAAGGTCATGTCTTGCCGATTGGCGGCCTTAAGGAAAAGTTGATCGCCGCCGGACGAGCTGGCATTCGGTCCGTGGTCATTCCAAAACGCAATGAAAACGATTTAGTGGATGTTCCCGAAGCAACACGCAAACAGATGCGCTTCATCCTTGTTGAGACAGTGGATGACGTTTTGAAAGCGGCCTTCTCCAAAGCCAAGAGGTAGCCTTTTGCTTCGCGCTAGTGCCCTCGTGGTCGTTCTGCTCGTTTCTACGACCAGCGCATGTCGCACGAATATCAGAGCGACTGAATCGACAACTCCAATAAGCTCGAGCTCCAGTCAATCCGGCGCCGGAATTGAGTTCACGGACGATTTGGACCAAGCCAAGCGCAGCGCCGTACTCTCCAACAAACCCGTGGCATTGATCTTCGGCGCCATCTGGTGCGGCTCATGTAAAGCCTTTCGAGCGAACACCATCGGCTCCGCGTCAATCCGCGAATACTCCGACAAGTTCGAATGGGTATTCATCAACATCGACCGCAACGCATCGTTGGCGCGTCAATTCAAGGTCTCGAGCACTCCGCAGATGTTCGTGCTCGACCCGCTTGGGCAAATACTAGCCCAGGCCATTGGCAACTTGGCGCCACCAAAGTTCAGCGCATTTCTCGATAGCACGCTCGATCTATACACAGCGAGCAATCTCCAACCTGTCGACGACCCGATAGAACTTTGGAGCGCTCTTGATCACACGGAGTTGACGTGGACTCCCAACGGCTATCGCGCGAATTCGATTTGCTACTCGCACGTCGGCTACGGTCCCTTTAACGTTCCATCCCAATCGCCCATCGCCTTCCTGCGTTTGTCTCCGCGACCGCGAACTCCATCAACGTTGACGCAGGGACAAACCGAAGTTCGCTGGAACGAAAACATCACCAATTTTTGGGCTTTCAAAGAGGGAGAGTACCTGCTCGATTACGGAGCGTTGACTTCCTCGGTCGCCTACGCCTACGGGCTTTCCGATACGGTCCAGGTGGAATTTGAACTGACCGATTTCAGGCGCTTTGACAGCGCTTTGGATGACATTACGGATGCCTTCCACGGTCTGTTCGGTCTAGATGATTCAGGTCGTGATGCCTTCCCAAAAAATCAGAACGTCGTGCAGTTCGGTGGGATCGATAGCCGCGATGAATCCACGTATTCCGACGACTTCGCAGTGACCGTGCAACACAATCTAACCTGCGGAACTGAAGAGCTACCGGCCTTCTCCTACGCGCTCACTGCCCGCACGAACGCGGGCGGCAACTCACCCGGCAATCGAGGATCCAATTTGAGCTTGGGCCTATCGACGGCCGCTTCGCGTCGGCTTGGCGAAGAGGCATACATTTACGGTGGCCTCTCCTACGTGTGGCACGGCCGCGACGAAGTTCGTTCGCTGCCACTCGAAAGCACGCAGATATCCGCCCTCCTCGCTGGCGAATGGCGTTATCGCGCACGAGCTGCCTGGATTATGCAATATCTGTGGACCGAAGCCGTTAGCGAGACCTTTGCGCCCTTTGACAAAGCCACGCATGAATTCAACATTGGCTGGAAGACCGAGTTTGAAAATAACTTCGTGTTCGAAATCAGCCTGATCGAAAACGCAATCGTCGTCGACAATAGTCCTGACTTTGGTGTTCACCTCGGTCTATCTAAGAGGTTTTGAACTGGCTGGCAAGAGTGTGGATCCGTCCCCGGCCTCAAGCAGAGAGCCGTTCTCGATTTCGCCACTCCTGCACACTTTCTGCCTGCTTTGCCAAAGGATGAATACTGCGCTCCTTCCAGTC
>JBLINP010000048.1:0-20486 GCA_047639415.1 Planctomycetota bacterium
GCAATTGCTGCGCGCAACTGCTGCGCGCAACTGATCGATCTGACAACTAAGCGGGTGCAGCTTCTCCGGGATAAATCGGAAAAGCTCCAGCCACTTCGGCGACTTCCCCGGCCACTCGGGCTCGAAGCGCTTCGTCATTGGGATTGGCCAAAACATCGGCGATCCAGCCACCCAGCTTTGTCATTTCATCGAGCCCCATTCCGCGCGTCGTGACCGCAGCTGTACCGATGCGAACGCCCGAAGCCTTCATCGGCGGTTGCGGATCGTAGGGAATCAGGTTCTTGTTGACCGTGATGTCGACGGCGTGAAGCGCGTCTTCGGCTTCCGCGCCAGTCAGGCCCTGCGACGAAACGTCGAGCAGAACCAGATGGTTGTCCGTTCCACCGGAAACCACGCGCAACCCGCGTTCGATCAAAGTCTTCGCAAGGCGATCAGCATTTGCGACCACCGCTGCACCGTAAGCTTTGAATTCCGGCTGAAGCGCTTCGCGAAGAGCCACCGCTTTGCCTGCGATGACGTGCATCAACGGGCCGCCCTGGCTGCCGGGGAAAACGGTGCTGTTGATCTGTTTGATCCAATCCGCGCCACAGACAATCATGCCGCCGCGAGGACCGCGCAACGTCTTGTGAGTCGTCATGGTGGTCACCGCTGCATACGGAACGGGACTGGGGTGGACGCCCGCTGCAACCAAGCCAGCGATATGCGCCATGTCGACCATCAAGTGCGCGTCGACTTCCTTCGCGATCGAAGCGAAGGCTTCGAAATCGATCGTTCGCGAGTAGGCGGAAGCACCTGCCAAGAGGACCTTGGGCTGCACTTCCTTCGCCTTGTCGCGAACCACGTCCATATCTAGGCGCTCCGTGGCTTTGTCCACGCCGTAGGCAGAGAACTTGTAGAAGATGCCGGAGAAGTTCTTCGGATGGCCGTGAGAGAGATGGCCGCCGTGATCGAGTGACATGCCGAGGACGCGGTCGCCGGGGTCGCAGAGCGCCATGAGCGCCGCCGTGTTGGCCTGTGTTCCGCTGTGCGGCTGCACGTTGGCACGTTCTGATCCGAACAGCTCCTTGGCGCGATCGCGGCACAGGTCCTCCACCGTGTCCACGTGCTCACAACCACCGTAGTAGCGACGACCGGGATACCCCTCGGCGTATTTGTTCGTGAGCGATGACCCCATCGTGGCCATGACCTCACGCGAAGTGTGGTTCTCGGATGCAATCAATTCGAGCTGTCGCTCTTGCCGCTCATTCTCGAGGGCGATCGCGTTCCATACATCACTATCTGTTCGACTTGCATCCATTTGATTCACCATTTCAAGGGGAGCCGCTGTGGCCCACGTATTTGTGGCGCACACAATGACGGATGAGGTGAATCTTCGCCAAAAGCAAAGCGGCGAATGACTGAGAGACTCAGCCATTCGCCGCATGATTCTGGAACGGAGCGGGCTTATCCCGACTTATTCCGGCTCCATCTGGACTTGGGGGTCAGACTATTTTTTTCAGCCGCCCGCTTTGCCGCCGCTGCCGGGAGTCCCACCGCCCTCGGTGTCTTTGCCCGCTTCACTGCGAGGCTTGTAACCAGATCCGGGAGAATTGCTGGTCGGGCTGAGCTTGGTCGGATTGTTCTTGGCGCCCTTCTTGGAGAGCTGGCCGCCCTTATCCGCAAAGCGTTGGACGTTTCGGATGGTCTGTGAGGCCGTCAGCTCGGAGCTCGATGCCCGGAAGGGCATCTGCACGCCCTGGGTCGCGCCGGGCTTGACTCCTGGACCGGAGAATTTTTCGGGGCGAATAAAGGCTTTGGCGAAAATCGGCTTGCCATTGCCTCGGACACCGCTCAGGAGACGCTTCTCCTGAAAGTACTGGTCGCCTTCGGGCATGATGCCAGGCGCGAGCAGGCCGGCATCTCCCATGTGTCCCCAGCGGGATTCGAGGTAGTTTTCCGCCTCTTTGAGCTCCTGCGGGATCTCGTTGACCGGTATGGCCTTGTCCATCAGGCGCTGGGTTCCCGAGGGAATCGGCTGAGAGGGATCGATGTATTCCTTAGCTACGACGGGCTCAACCGCCCGCGGAGCCTCGACGGCTTCGGAGTCCCCTTGAAGAAAAGTAGCTGCAGTGCCGAGTCCGACTAGGAGTACGGTGGCGCCTGCTAAAATGATCTTGTCGCGTCCATTCATGATTGGTGCGGTGCGATAGTTTGGTGTTCTTGGATTTGGAGCGTCGTCGCTAGGATAGGTGAATCGCGTGCTCCCTAACTATGCTACCCGGCCCGTGGCCGAAGCAACTGACCTTGCTACGCGAACCTCAGCTTCAGTATGAAAAGTTTTACCACAAATCGTAAGTTTCTTCAGTTTGGCCCCCGATTGAGGCCAATTTGGAACTCGTTCGCGCTGCTCGCATTTCTCCCTATTTGGACCTCCTGCGGTTCAGAAGGTTCAGAGGAGGCCGATATCTCGGGCGCAGGCCTAGTTGTCGTCGCTCAGGTGCCCCTTGAGACTGGGGATTTGGGCCATCTCGACGATGAGCATGGCCACACCCATGTCCCCAATTCTCTGGGGCTGATGTCTGAGGAGGAATTGGGTGGCCCGATTCGTTCCTACTATCACAACTTCGGGACGGTCGCCGACGGTGATGTGGCGGCTCACACCTTCCAACTGCGGAACTCGGATCGATTGCCGGTCACGATCACCCGCATGAGCCCCAGCTGCGGCTGCACGGTGCCCTCAGTTCGTTACTTCGCCGAAGATGGGTCGACGGTCCGTGGCCTGCCGAGCAACGAGCCCGAAATCCTCGTCATCCCGCCCGGTGCAATGGTCGAACTCGATATCCACATCGATACGAACACCGTCAAATCCAAGAACGTGACGAAGTTGATGCAGGTGCGCATCACGACCGATTCTCAAAACGATCCCTACCTGACGCTCGAATGCTCGATCACGGTCGAGCAAGCCTTCTACGTCGATGGCGATTTTCTGAGTCTGGGCAACATGCCGATCAGCATTGGTGGCGAAGGCCGAACGGAGATCTCGCTGATCGGCGATAGCGCTTCGCGTTTGAGTGGCATTGGCATTCTCCCACCTGGCCTATCTGCTGAGCTGAATCAACAAGCAATCATCGGTCGGCCGGTTTGGGAACTGATTGCGAGGGTTGAACCGCCGCTCAAACTCGGAAACTTTACGGGTCAAATCGAGCTTCTGACGGAGGGCGCTGATGGCGAAGCCCGTCCGCCTTTGCTCATCAATCTGCGCGGCTCGGCGATTCCCGACATCGCGGTCTCTCCCCCACGGTTCTTCTTTCAGGATATACGCAGCGATGGCATAGCGACGATCGCCGCTGAGGTCAGCACCATGATCCCAGGTGCGCGTTTCAAGATCCTCTCGGCTGAAACCACCGGGACCATGAAGGACTTCATCTCCGTGGAATTTTTCCCGCGTGATAATCCAAACGACACTTCCGCTGCTCACTGGACGGTCAAAGCGACCGCTAGCCCGGACATTGATGTCGATCGCTTTTCGGGAACGATTGAACTCGTGACGGACGATCCACAAACACCGCAAATTTCTGTGATCTACGCGGGTCTGTGATGACTCCCGCCGCGGCACGCACGCACGCGGAGCATCGGGCAGGCGAAGTGTTTAGAGCAAAGCGCTTACTCGGCGCGGACCCAAGCAAACTTGCGCTTGCCGACCTGAACCAACATTTTCGCGTCGGGACGAGCGATCGCCTGCGTCGGCACTTTGATGACTTCGCCGTCGATGCGGGCTCCGCCCTGTTGAATGACACGGCGCGCGTCTGATCCGGTAGCGGCCAGTCCAATGGACCGAATCAACGCGAAGAAGGGCACGCCTTCTGGTCCCCATTCCCCTTCGAAAACCCGCTCGGGAATGTCGTCGGGAATTTGCTTCTCTTTGAACTGACGATCAAAGGCTTCGCGTGCACCAGAACCGGCGGCTTGATCGTGGAATACTGTCGTGATTTCTTGAGCCAAGCGTGCTTTGGCTTCGCGCGGATGTCCCGCGAGTAAAGCTCCGATCTCATCGCTCGCTAGCGGAGTCAAAAGCTCAAAGAAGGCCTGCATGACCGAATCTTCCATCGACATGACTTTGCCGAACATGTCGTTCGGTTCGTCGGTCAGCCCCACTGAATTGCCGTAGGACTTGCTCATCTTGCGGCCATCGAGACCGTTGATCAGCGGCAGAGTGAGACACATCTGCGGGATTTGCTGCTCCTGTTCCTGCAAGCGGCGTCCGACCAACAAATTGAACAGTTGATCGTTCCCGCCAATTTCGAGATCCGCCTCGACTTGCACCGAATCCCAGCCTTGCATCAAGGGGTACAGGAACTCGTGAATTCCGATGGGTTCGCTGGCCTGTATGCGAGTTTGGAAGGTGTCGCGCTCCACCATTTGCGCCACGGTCATACGGGCGGCTAAGCGCAGAACTTCCTCAAAGCTCATCGCGTCGAACCATTCGGAGTTGCGACGCACTTCCGTGGCTTCCAAGTCGAGGACGCGGCCCGCTTGCTCCGTGTAGGTGATTAAGTTGGACTCCACCGCCTCACGCGTCAGTTGCGGACGCAGTTTGTTGCGACCGGAAGGATCTCCGACCATGGCCGTAGCATCTCCGACGATCAGCACGATTTTGTGACCCAACTCCTGAAGCGAACGCAGTTTGAGAAGCGGAATCGCGTGACCGATGTGCAGATCGGGAGAGCTGGGATCCATCCCGAACTTAATCCGCATGGGCACCTTCGTTTCCAAACTCTTGGAGATCCGCTTTTCGAGTTCTTTCGACTCGATGACGTCGACGGCGTTTTTAGTAAAAACAGCAGCCTGTCGCTGAACTTCGGGGTTCTTCAGGTTTTGATCGGTGTCCTTCATATCCAAACTAACGTGTCGATGATTGTGATTGGGGCGGGCTGCTAGAATGGATCTGGTAAGTCGAGAGCGGGCCGAGATTGCTGAGCTTCGCCTTTGATCTGAGATAGCGCGAATCTCCACGTGCGAGCGTCGCCGCCAATTAGGCCAGAGCGCGAGAGCCATCGAAGCACCGGAGCAATATCCGTCACGCGCTGATCATCCATCGCTTGAACGATCGGTGCGAGACTTTCTAAGGTTTCCGTCCAGCGACTTGGGGGAATTCGAACACAGCGCTCGAGCAAGGCCGGCATATTGATGCTTTGCGCCTGAACGTAATCGAGCAGAGCTTGTGGAGCGATCGGCTCATCCGATAAGTAGTCTGCAAGTAGAACGACTTCGCAAAAGTGAACGGAAGGCGCGCTAAAGGGCAATCTTCGTCCGTCGACTTCAAATTCACCCGAAAGCATCTTCACTTTCCAGCGCTCGCGGCGCGCGAGAGCTTTTGCGGTCACGGCTGAGTATTCGCCAAGTTCGATTCGCACGGTTTCGCCGATCAAAAGCGAGAGGCCATCCAAGCCGTCGATAATCCGACTATCCATCGACTTGGTCTCGCTACCACTTAGAAAAATCTGGTGATCCAGATGATGCAAGGTCGGCGGCGGGAGAAAGATCTGCACCGGAGTGCTACCGCGATTCGTGACTTGCAAGGTCAGCAAATAGCTCCCGCCATTGTCACTCGAAAGCGATGAAGGCGCATCCTCCTCAATCAGGTTGAAAGCAATTTGCTTGGCCACAAATCGGCCTTCCAACACCTCCTGAAATCCTTCGACGATCTCCAAGGTGTGTCCTTCGGGAGCCCGCCCGAGAATTCCATTGAGGATTCGTTGAGCCGATTCATCCTCACCGGCTTCAACCGCTGCGCCGAGCAATCGCAGCGAATTCAGGAACCTGGGTTCGATCGGCGAATTGCCTGCCGACTCTGATTGTGAGCGGCAAGCCGAGGCTATGACTAAAAAAAGAAACGGCGCCAGTTGCCACCAGTTAAGGAGCAATTGGCGCCGTCCCATAAGTTCAAACTTCCTCGAGGTCTATTCGCCTGAGGGAGTCTCGTCCGTTTCGGTTTTTGGAGCTTCGGGAGCTTCGGGAGTTTCGGGAGTTTCAGCTGCTTCCGGAGCTTCCGGAGCTTCCGGAGCTTCCGGAGCTTCAGCAGCTTCAGCAGCTTCAGCAGCTTCCGCAGCTTCCGCAGCTTCCGTAGCTTCCGTAACTTCAGCGCCCTGCTCGGTTGTAGCCAGAGCAGCAGCCGAAGCGGCTTCCGCTGCCGCCGCTTCGGCTGCAGCTTCTGCCACGCTTTCCGGAGACGCTTCAGCAATCACTTCAGCATTCGGAAGTTCACTGGAGTCCTTTTCAATCGTCACGCCTTCAATTGCGATTGCGCGGTTGTCGTTCTCATCAAAGTCCGAGTGGACGTAGGAGAGACCGATCTTGCGCTCGGCAATATCGACGCGAATGACGCGAACTTCAATCTTCAAGCCAGGCTGAACGATCTCTTCGGGACTTTCGATCTTGTGATCGGAAAGCTCAGAAATGTGCAGCAAGCCTTCGAGATCCTCTTCTAGTTTCACGAAGGCACCGAAGTGCGTGATCTTCGTAACGTAACCAGAGAGCAAATCGCCAACGTGGTAGTTGTTGGGGATGTCGTCCTGCCACGGATCTTTGCTGAGTTGCTTGAGACCCAACGCGATGCGCTTCTTGTCGGTATCGACCGACAGAACCACACAACGCATGTGATCGCCCTTCTTCACCATCTCGGAAGGATGCGCGATCTTCTTGGTCCAGCTCATGTCGCTGACGTGCAAGAGACCGTCGATGCCCTCTTCGATTTCGATGAAAGCACCGTACGAGGTGAGGTTCCGAACCTGGCCCTCGATGACCGTACCAGCGGGATAGCTTTCCGCTGCAAGGTCCCACGGGTTGGCTTCCGCTTGCTTCATGCCAAGCGAAATTTCCTGCTTCTCCATGTTGATCTCGAGGACCATCACTTCGACCTTGTCGCCAGGCTTGACGAGTTCAGACGGGTGATTCACGCGGCGCGTCCAGGACATCTCGGAGATGTGGACCAAGCCTTCGATGCCTTCTTCAAGACGCACGAATGCGCCGTAGGACATGATGTTGACCACTTCGCCGGTAAGCTTCTCGCCAACGGGGTAACGCTCTTCGATGCCATCCCAGGGAGAAGAACTCTTCTGCTTGAGACCCAAAGCGATGCGCTCGCGGTCGTGATCGACGCGCAGGACCATAACGTCCAGCTCCTGCTCCATCTGCACCATTTGCGAGGGGTGCTGAATGCGGCCCCAAGACATGTCGGTGATGTGAAGCAAACCGTCGATACCGCCGAGGTCGACGAACACACCGAAGTCGGCGATGTTCTTGACCGTACCCTTGCGGACCTGGCCTTCTTCGATCTCCTGCAGGAGGTCGGCTTTTTGCTTCGCGCGCTCGTCTTCGAGGAGACGACGACGCGAGATGACGATGTTCATGCGTTCCGGGTCGATCTTGATGATCACGCCGCGGATCGGCTCGTCGATGAAATCGGAAACGTCGTGGGTACGACGCAGGTTGACCTGGCTAGCAGGCAAGAAGACGTTGACGCCTTCGACGTCGACCAAAAGGCCGCCCTTGATCTTGCGTTGAACCACACCTTGGACTTTGTCGCCCTCGTGGTATTTAGTCGATACGCGCTCCCAAGCACGCAATCGATCGGCGCGGCGCTTACTGAGATTCGCTGTGTCGTGTTCGTCTAGTCCGGCGTAATAGACCTCAAAGGTCTGGCCGCGTACCGGGAGGTCATCCCCGAATTCATTGAGCGGGATCGAGCCTTCGCTCTTGCCGCCAATGTCCATGACCACGAGGCTTGTGCGTTCGTCGACCGAGTCGACCGTCGCGATGACGATGGATCCAGGTCGGATGTCCTTGACGGACTCATTGAGTTTCTCGTCGAGGGAATCGAGGTCCATGCCCTCGAGTGCTTGGTTGATGCGGGATTCAAGTTCAGCTGAGTCGAGCTCAAACTGTTTGATTCTCCGTGATGCGAGTGCCATATCTGAAGTTTTCGGTTGGGTTAAGAGGTACTAAAAAAGAATGCAAGCCCGGTTGCCCGGACGGTATGTTTCCCGATCGTCGAAGCGGTTTACCTTCGGATATTCCAAAGGCCGAGGACTTCTAGATCACACTTCGGCTGCCAAGATCTTGGAGGGGGCTCACACTAAACCGGGGGGACAGAGTCATAACGACCATCTCCCACCATTGCATGAACCGCCTGCTCGACCTTTTCTTGAGCGTCGGGAAGCGAGGAGTCTACTGCCTCCCCAAACCTCAAAGCCACACGCTTAAAGGAAGGAAATTTGGCATGTCGCGAAAAAGCCTCGTGAGCGCCACGAATTCCCACGGGCATAATCGGCACTTTGGCGATGCGAGCGACGTGTAGGGCGCCTTTCTTGAACTCCCCCATCTGGCCATCGGAGGATCGGGTGCCCTCTGGAAATACGGCCAAAATGTCCCCTAAGCGCAAATGTTCGACCATTTCCCGCAAGGCGGCTCGGTCGGAAGAGCCGCGCTTGACCAGAACAGCCCCACAGCGTCTGAGGATGAAATCCATGATCCGGCTTTGGGTCAGGCTCGACCGCGCGACAAAACACACGTGTCGCCGGGCGGCCATGGTGACTAGCGGAATATCCAAAAACGACTGATGGTTGATGGCGAGCACGATGCCGCCAGTTTTCGGCAAGTTTTTGCGATTCTCGAATCGACGCCGAAAAAGAAACCAGTAGAGGATGCTGCAGCCGTAGGTCAGGAAGAAGTAGGTCTCCGTTCCCCAGATAATCAGCTTCCTCGGCTTCGTTTCGGGCTGAGCCAGTTTCTCGTCGCTCATGCTTCGACGCCCTTTTGATCGATATCGCCGCGGTCCGTTGCGCCAGCCTCGACGTACTCCAAAATTTCATGCACTACGGTGGCGATGCTCTTGCCATCCGTGTTGATCAGCGTAGCCCCTTCCGCTTGCCGAAGTGGAGCGTGGGCTCGCGTTGTATCCAGGCGATCGCGCCGCTCGATGTCACGTTGAATCATTTCCAATTCGTTCATCCGATGCTCTTGCCGAGCTCGTCGCTGTGCGCGTTCTAAAGGACTGGCGTCCAAGAAAAACTTGTACTCCGCCTCAGGGAAAACCACCGTCGCTGTATCGCGGCCTTCCACGACTAAGCCTTGGGACGCTTCACCAATCTGACGTTGCAAAGCCACAACTGCGTCGCGTACGCCTTTATGCGCCGAAACGGCTGAAACGTTCAAAGTCACCGTAGCGCTGCGAATATCGGGTTCTCCAGCAACGCCGTCGATTCGAATCAAGCCGTCCGCTCCGAAGCTAAGATTGACTTGGTTCGCTACTTGGATTGCTGCGGCGTCGTCGAGCGGATTGAGTCCGCGTTGAAGCATGACCAAAGTGACAGCGCGATACATCGCCCCCGTGTCGAGAAAGGCAATGTTCAATTTGTCAGCGACGGCGCGCGCGACCGTGCTTTTGCCCGCTCCAGCGGGCCCATCCATGGCGATGATCATGCTTGATTGATTTCCATTTCTTGGGGCGGCCCCAGAAGAGGAACAGGATAGGTCGAGTCCGACAATGGTCAAGCTGACGCGGTTCGTTTGAGTACTTCCAATCGACCTGCTTGCGATATTTCCAATGTATCTCGCTCGCCACCGAAGGCATCGACGACCAACCAGCGCGGTCCGCCTTCGAGCTGTTCGTCGCGAAAACGATGGGCATGACCACAAACCAGCGTCTCGCAGCCATGCGCCTGCGCCATATCGACGCAGGTCGGCGCTTGCTGCTCCATGGTCGCATTCGGCTTCACTGCGATGGCTTGTTTGGAAGCACCGCGCAATCTTCCGGCCAACCGCAGAGCCAGCGGAGCTGGAATTGACCGAGCGAAGAGACGCGCCGGCTTCGAACGAAGAACGGCGCGCAGTCGCTGATAGGGCAAATCCAAGCTGCACAGTTCATCCCCGTGGATAAAGAGGACTTTCGATCCCCCAGCGGCCTCGCTCGTCGACTGACCGAGGAAACCCGTCGGATGAAGAGTCGCGCCGGATCGCTCTTCAAAGCCTCGATCCATGAGGAAATCCCGATTGCCCGGAATCACGTCGATCGCGGTTCCCGCGGCGGTTAGCGCAAGCATTGCCGACAGTGGAACTTCAGCAGACTTAAGTTGAGCTGGGCCAACCCAATATTCGAATAGGTCGCCAAGAATGATCAGGCGCGGAATACCGGCCATTTGTTTCAGGCGAGCACAAAATCGAGCGACCTGCTGATCGTCACGAATGTCGAGATGCAGATCGCCGATGACCTGAGTGCCGACTGGAAGCGGCACAACTGGAACCCGTTCTTTTGGCATGGAAGTCACAACCTAATTCAGTCCTCACCCGGAATGTCGATATCGAAGTCGCGCAGTTTTTCCCAGAGCACTTTCCGCGAGATTCCAAGCAATTTAGCGGTTTGGGTGCGGTGTCCGCCCGTCGAGGCTAAGGCTGATTCGATGTGCGCTATCTCAGCTAACCGAACAACTTCGCGGAGAGGTTTGATCTCATCAAAAACTTCCGTCGCGCCCCGCCAACGATTATCGAGTGGCAAGAGGTTCTCCCGCGCTAGCTCTAAGGTGTCACCGGCCAGTGCAATTCCGCGTTGAATCGCATTTTCAAGCTCACGCACATTGCCTGGCCAAGGGTACTTATCCAAGGCAGCAATGGTCGGAGCGGAAATTTTATAAGCGCGCCCTGCTCCGTGACGTTCGATCAAGTGCTGCGCCAATAAGGCGACGTCTCCGCTTCGATCGCGAAGCGGCGGGAGCACGATTGGAACGACGTTGATGCGATAGAAAAGGTCTTCGCGAAAATCTCCAGCCCTGACCATGTCCCTGAGGGAAATCTTCGTGGCTGCGATTACTCGAATATCGGTTGGACGCGTTTGTTCGCCGCCGACACGTTCGAATACTCGCTCCTGCAAGACCCGCAGCAATTTGACCTGTACGGACTTCGGCATGTCGTCGATGTCATCGAGGAACAGACTGCCTCCATCGGCCAACTCGAAGCGGCCTCGCTTCAATTTGTGTGCGTCGGTAAACGCGCCGCGTTCGTGTCCAAAAAGCTCGGACTCGAGCAATGACTCCGGCAAAGCTCCGCAGGAAATCGCGACGAAGGGCCCGCTTGATCGCGAACTCGATTTGTGCAGAGCGCGAGCCACGCGCTCCTTACCCGTTCCACTTTCGCCGTCGATCAATACGGTCGCATCCGTCGCCGCGACGGTGCGAATGCGTTGGAAGACGGTCGTCATGGCTTTGGACTTGCCGATCAGTTCGTCAAAACCCTCTAGGCTGACGAGCGTGTCGCGCAGGTTTTGATTTTCGGCTTCCAACGCGCGAACGCGAGTCGCGCTCTTCACCATCGTGACCAAAGCGTCATTGCGAACCGGCTTTTGAACGTAGTTCGCGGCACCGATACGCATAGCCTCGACGGCTTGATCAACCGTGGCAAAGCCAGTCATCACGATGACCTGACGTGAGCTATCGAGGGAAATCGACTTGCGAAGAACAGCCATTCCGCCTTCGCCAGGCATGCGGATATCCGTCAGAACGACGTCGGGATCTTCCTTTTCCAAAAACTCAATGGCTGTGTCCGTGTCAGCCGCGTGCATGACTTCAAAGCCAGCTTCTTCGAGAGCATCACGCAGAGTGATGACGATCGTTTCTTCGTCTTCCGCTAATAGAACACGCATTATTTTGCTGCCAATCGGTAATCCATGCACGCCATCATTGTTCGGTACGGAGCCAGCCTGAAACTTAGAGTTCCACGGCACCTGAATCGTGAATCAGAATTCGATCGCCACCAGCCAGGCTGGCTTCGCCGAGAGCAGCTTCCGACGACTCGACGAGTTGATCGAAGAACATCGTGCTGCTGCCTTCGCATATGGCGCAACCGATTGTGAGAGTCACTTGGAGGCTACGACCATCCACTTTGAAACTCAAAGTTTTGGTCGCACTGATCAATCGTTCTGCAGCAGCCTGTGCGCCAGCCTTACTCGTATGCGGCATGATCGCCATGAGTCGATCATCCACCTGGCGCCCCAGATAGTCGCAACCGCGCGTTTGATTCTGGAGCGTCTTTATCACGTCCTCAAGCACCGATTCCTTGAGGTCATAACCGTATAGATCTCGCAGGTAACCCAAGCGATCGATCTCAATCATCATGCAAGTGATTGCGAAGCCATACCTTTGGGCCCGCCCAAATTCGACTCGCATCAAATGTCGAATTTGAGTGAGAGAAAATAGACCGCCATTGCTGACTGAAGCTGCGCTAGAAGTGATATCGGACATGATTCAACGGGGGGGGCACGGAGCTCCGATGCGGAAAACTCGCTGGAGAAAGCTAGCAAAATCCCACTAGAGATTCGAAGAGCGGGTCTTTGAGGATGTAAGTGCAGCCAACGAGTCGTTGGAACAGCGGTCCGTTGGCTGCTTTTCAGCCGAAAATACCAAGTAGGCCATCCAAAAATCCGTCGACTGAAAAATCCTTCAACCTCAAAAGCAGAACGCCCGCTAAAAACAGGCCACCCCAAATCGCCAACATGAAGAGCTGGCTCAGCAGCAGAGCGGCTCCAGATTTAGCCTTACGCTTGCCTCTTTTCGCAGCACTTGCTGCAAGCGGCGCCATGAGCAACTCTCGAAGCAACATCCCGCTTCGACGCTCAATCTGTGCATCAACTTCAGGACCTGGATCTTCAGCGAGGATTTGCAGAGTGCAATCATCAGGATCAAATTCGCCAATCTTGACTGTTTCCTGGCAAGCTTCGATGACTTCAGGCGAAACCAACCCAGCTTCTGCCAAGAGCCCCGCGCGAACGCGTTTACACGGAACCGAAGTCAGCAGTGCGACCTCAATGGGTTCGATAGTGGATCGAGCCATAGCGCGGGTTATTTACTCTGAAGGGAATAATGCTGAAGGGGCATAATGAAACGTGTCCAATGACACGGGCGTGGGGCTGGAACCATATTAGGCTAGAAACACAGCTAAGCCCGCAAGAACCCATCTTGAGTTCCCGTAAGATTCAAATTCACGAATCGGAGCCCCGACTTTGGAACCACCATTTGGCAACGCTTGGTGCGCTGAGTCCGTAGTCCCCCGCCTCATGTCGAACTAATGTCTTCATAATGCTGTTTACAAAATTCAGTTGTCGTCTAGCCCTGCTGAGCATTTTGCTCAGTTTCAACGGCCCTAGTTCGAGTCTAGCAACGAGCTCTGCTCGAGACGGATGGACTTCACTTCCAATCCCCTCGCTTTGTTTGCCTGGATCTTCCACTGGCGTTTCTGACGGGCTCAGACTCGGGACGCATTTTGACTTGGGAGACGCGGACTCCGATCGCGATCGCGATGGAATCTTGGCCTTCTTGCCGCTAGTTCAATTGATCGAACTGCTCGAAGCTGATGCACGCCAGCAAGGCACTGACTTGCGCTGCCTCCGTACAGCACCACCACTGCTCGTGCGAGGTTCGACGGCGGGGATTGAACGAGCCCGAGCAGTGCTCTTGGAACTGGATCGCGCAGGACGAACACAACGCATTGCGTTGAAAGTCACTCTTGCACCGGAGAGCGTACCGGCCGGAAAAACGATCGAAGAGTTTAGGCACACCAAGAAGTTCCGCTTGAGATCGGGCGAGAGCGCATTGGTTGGCGATCAGCTCACACGGAACTTCATCGCTGATCACGATGTTGAAGTGGCTAGTGGCGTGGGGACTTCCTACCCCGTGTTCGGCCGCGTGCTCACGGGCAATACCGCAGTGCTCACAGCCTGGCGAACTCCCGATGGACGCTCGACCTTCGTTTCAGGAACACTCGATCTTGCTGAATTGTTAGATATCTCCGTCTTTAATCCGACCAGCCCCGATTTGGGTTCCTTGGAGCGACCGCGGGTAGGCAGCGTCGAAGTCAGCTTCTCTGGCCTGATTCAAAATGAGGGCGAGCTTCGCGTCGAGGTTCGTGGTGCCCCACTTTCGATGAAGAATTGGAATCTATCCATTCGCGCCATGGCCGAGCCGGATCAACCCGATCGCTGGCGTATTGCTGATCTGGCTTGGATGGAAGCATCAGCAGAGATGCAGGGCATATTTGGTCCCGGCGCCGGTTTGCAATTACCGCGCGGCCACTCCGCCTACGCTGTCGAGAACAAGTCTCTAACCTCGGCCGTGATGTGGGCAGAGTTGCAGGCTGCCTTCGTTGGTCGTCGTTCCGCTCGTCCGATCTTTGCGATTGCACCTGGCATTTTGGTGGCCCTTGCGGACGACTCGCAAATTTGGAGCGAACTCGATCCTTTGATGACGGCTGCCAGTCAATCTAGATCGGCAACCTATCCAATTCGAATTGACGCAGGTGCACTCACTGTTCAGTTTTCTTCGGCCGAAGGATTGCACTGCACTGTTCGCGCGGGAATTGAAACGACCGTGCTAGAGGATTACGAAGTTGAGCTAGCGAAAGACTTTTGGATGGCGGATCCTCAAGTGGAGCGCTTATTTGACGGAGTTACTTTTCAGGCGCAACTACAGGGCGGAGAACTCATTGGCTCCTACTGGAAATCGGAAACGATTGAGATCAATGCGTTCGAAACTGGGCATGGGGTCGTGCACCTGCCCCAACGAAAATTGAGTCGCGGAATGCTTCGAGTTCGCGCGGGTGACTCCAGCGAAGTCCAACCAGAGTTCACTGTTTTCGTTGGAGAGTTGTAGAATCTAAACACCATGAGAATCGGACTCAATCAAGGCATACGTATGGGGCAGCGACTGGTTCAGTCGCCCCAGATGATTCAGGCCATGCAGGTTCTCCAACTGTCGACACTCGATTTGTCCGAGCGAATCGAGCAGGAGTTGATCGAGAATCCCTTGCTCGAGATCGCTGATCCTGAGAGTTCGGACGAGCCCACCGAAGCTAAGCAGGATGAGCCGGACACCGAGTTCGACAATATGGTCGAAATGCTCGAACGCTATGAAAGCGACTTTGGCGATGGCCGTTCGCGAGCGGCTGGTGTGGAAGCCAGCGAACGCAAACTCGAAATGATGCAGAACACCGCTTCTGACTTTCGCAGTTTGGCCGACGATCTAATCGCACAACTGGCCATCATCGACTTTACGCCAGAGCAGCGCGATCACGCCTTGTTCTTGATCTATTCGCTGGATGGACGCGGGTTTCTTCCCGACTCGTTGGAAGAATTGAGCGTCGAATGTGGCGCAACCCTGGAGGAGCTAGAAGATATCTTGCTCGAATTGCGCTACGTCTCTCATCCTGCGCTCGGCGCACACGATCTACGCGAATGTCTCTTGCTTCAATTGGCCGCTCACGGAATTCGGGATCAGCTAGAAGCCGTGGTGGTGCGCGATCATCTTGAAGATCTAATCACCAATCGCTTGCCACACATCGTTCGCGCTACTAATTCGACCTTGGATGAAGTCAAAGCAGCGATCGATACTATTCGGCATTTGGACCCAAGCCCCGCGCAGGATTACGGGAACGATCCGGTCAACGCCATCACTCCCGATGTGATGGTTATTGAAATCATGAACTCTGATCCAGCTTCCTCAGAGACAGGTAATTCCGAAACGCAACCGAAGTACGAAGTGACTTTGACGCGTGAGCGAATCCCCTCGCTCCAAGTGAGTCCCTCCTATCGCAAGATGCTCTTGGGATCCAAGCGCGGCGATGCGGTTCAGCAGTGGGTCAAACGTCGAGTCGAAGCAGCGCGTTGGTTCATCGATGCGATCTATCAGCGTCGCAGCACGATGTTGAAAATTGCCGATGTTATCTTTGAGGTACAAAAGGGATTTTTGGAGAAGGGCGTTCAAGCGCTCAAGCCCTTGCGAATGCAAGAAGTTGCCGACGAAGCGGGCGTACACATCTCAACGGTCAGCCGAGCCGTCGCGGGCAAATACGCCCAAACTCCCCAAGGAATTCACCCGCTCAAATTTTTCTTTACCGGTGGATTGGCAGATTCCTCCGGCGGCGTCTCCAGCCAAACCACAATCAAAGAACAAATTGGCGAACTGGTCGCAGCTGAAAACAAGGAGCATCCCTACTCCGACGAAGAGCTCTCCGAATTGATGCACGAAAAACACGGCATCAAGATTGCCCGCCGAACGGTCACGAAATATCGCAAGCTGCTCGAATTGCCCGCATCGAGTCAACGCAGAGAGTATTAGGCGCGCGCTGAATCCCCCGGCGCTCGGAAGTTCTAACGGGCGTCAATTGCTGCTCTCCTTGTCAATTCTCGAGAAGGCCATCACACCGATCGACCTCAGTTCGGTATTCTGCCTCCCACACGCGGAGATCAATTTCCGCCCTTTCCCCCTCTCAACGAATTCGAATCGAGATTCTGCTATGGGCACGCGAGCTGTAGATTTGCGCAAAGGCACCGTTTTGGAACAAGACGGAGACCTTTTGGTGATTACCGAATACACCCACAAGACGCCGGGGAACCTGCGCGCGATCATTCAGATCAAGACCAAAAATCTAACCACGGGCCAATCCAACACGATGCGCTTGGGATCCGGCGACATGGTGGAGGTGGCCTATCTCGATCGCCGTAAATCGGAATATCTCTACCGCGAATCCAACGGTGATTTCGTGTTCATGAACTCCGAAGATTACGAACAGTTCACGCTCACCAAAGATTTTGTGGGCGACAAGATGGGCTTCGTGAAGGAGAACACCGAGGTTGAAGTGACCTTCCACGGTGAATGTGCAGTCGGTGTGGCTCTGCCGATGAGCGTCACTTTGAAAGTTGTTGAAGCAGAGCACGCGGTCAAAGGCAACACCGCGACGAACGTCAAGAAAGACGCCAAACTAGAAACCGGGCTTGCTGTCAAGGTGCCCTTGCACGTCGTCGTGGGCGACATGATCAAGGTCAACACGGAGAACGGTGATTTCCAGGGTCGCGTCAAGGACTGACTAGCTGACGCCAGTATCTGTGCTACTGCAGCTACTGCCACAGCTCGGCGGACGCCCGCTCACTCGCGCAGGTAAACGTAGACCGAGAGATCGCGCGACTCCACGATGAGTGGATAACTCGCGACCAACTTGCAGTTTTGAGCCAGCAGCTGCTTGAATTCCGCGGCCTCCTCACGATCCCAGTCTTCTAATTGCTCCAGGTTGATGACCAACCAGGTGCGACGATCAAACCGAGCCCAACGATTTGGCAATTTTGCCCGAAAGCTGTCCAAATAGGCCAATTGAGACTGATTGCGCAGATTCGTATTGTCCGGCGAAAGGTAAAACTCCCCCACCGGAGCCTCCATTCCTAGAATCAGATCATCGGCTAGCTGGTGATTGCGAACGAAGCGGTACGCCGCGCGCCACATGGGCCGCTCGCCTTTTCGAACCGTCAAGAAGAGCCCGACGGAAGTCAGCGCAGGTAGGACCAACACCGCTAAGTAGGCTAACGGAAACAAATTCGTTCGAGTTAGGGCTCCGCGCTTTAGCGCCCCGATTGGAAGCGCGACAACGAGCGCAATCCACGGCAGCAAGACGAAAATGTATTGCGCGGAGACTCGAGCGAAGCAGGACGCAATGGTGGCTTCAAGAAAGGCGAGGAGAGCAACTCCCACGGCGAGCACCTCGAAAGGTTTGCGCCGCGCAAAGGCATAGATTGCTCCGATCCCCAAACCGACGCCCATCAGAGGTGTAATGAAAAAACCCGCGGTCAAGACGAAATGAGAGGCCGTTCCGCCACTGTGAATGGCGCGCCAAATTCGCCAAACCTCGAGCAGCGCTGGCGCTCCCGCAAGGATTCCGACTACGCCTGCGCCGATCAAAACCTTGCCGGCACGGCCGCGAACTCCAGGCACTTCAATTTTGAATCTAAGTAGGAGAAAGGGCAGGACAATCAGTACAGGTAGCGGGAAGGCGCCTGAGTAGTGAGCGAGGCAGGCGGCTACGGCAATACCCAATCCAGCGATGACGCGGAAAATGGAGTCCCGCCAAAGGCCTCGCAGAATAAGACCGCTTCCGAGGAGCGAAAGGTCCTGAGTCAGCGTGTAAAACCGCGCTGTTTGGGACCAGTAGGTATGCCAAGCTGAAACCGCAACGAGCAGCGCTGCGGTCGCGGCTACGCGACGACCCGCGAACGGTGCGAAGGCCCAATAAGTCAGTGCGATTCCCAACCAACCGAATATTGCGGGCAATATCCTGAGGTCAAATTCGGTCGGGCGAGAGGTGAGCGAATCCAAATAGATGCCAAAAACGCTGTAGCCGAGTGGGTTCTTCAACCCGCCACGATCCGCATTCAGGCTGTCAGCCAACGTTAGAGCCTCATCCAGCCATAGGCTCCACTCGCCCAATCGGACGAATCTGGATAGCCCGATAAGAAGCGCAGCTGCAAGCAAGCAAACGGCCAACGAATCGCGCGAGCCCTCGGCTTCGGGGCCCTGATGCTTGGAATTGGTAGAATTCACGGGGGGCAGGGTTTCAAACGGAGATCGGCAAGGCAACAGCTCGAACGAGATCTCGTCGAAGTATCTTTAAACGGGCTTCCCCGACTGGCCAAGTTTTCGTTGGATGTTGCAGCCGGAGCGGGAAGCGCTAAGAATAGACCCAGATGATGAGCCCAATCAAAATCCGAATTTTCGTCCTCCCGTTCCTACTCCTGGCTTCACTTCTATCGACGGGCTGTGTCTCGAGCACCGCTAGTCCTGGAGTTTTCCTGGCGACGAACCCACCTGGCGCCCGGGTTTACGTCGATGGCGCGGATACAGGTTTCGCGACACCCTGCTCAATCTCGCTCAATAAGACGGTCGAGCACGAGGTAGCCTTCCTCCTCGACGGTTATGAAGTCGCTCGCCGGGAATTAGTTCCCAACACGCACTGGACGGTCATCCCTTGGTCCGACGGTGAACTCGACGTCGGCATATGGCGATTTCCCTTGTTCCTCACCTTTCGCGGTTTGCTTTTCCCCTTTGGCGAAAACGACAACTTGGTCCCCTCTCGAGTCTACGTGCCGCTTCAAATAGCCACCGAAGAAAACTAGAACGAGCGATTCGAAAATGATGCTTCGCAAAGCCGTTTTCTTGGATCGCGATGGAACGATCAATGTTGAGGTTGATTATCTGTCGGACCCCGCGCAACTGAAGTTGATTCCGGGGGCGGCAGAGGCCATTCGGGAACTCAATCGATCAAAGTTCGAGGTCATCGTCGTCACGAATCAGAGCGGTATTGCGCGGGGCATGCTCGATATTGTGAAGCTGGATCAAATCCACGAACGTTTGCGGGAGATGCTGGCTGAAGAAGAGGCTCACTTTGACGCGGTTTATTTTTGCCCCCACCACCCAACCGTCGGGCAAGCGCCCTTCGTAACGGACTGCGAATGCCGGAAACCGCTACCGGGCATGCTGAAGCAAGCGGCTGCGGAACGAAACCTCGCTCTCGATGCAAGTAGCTGGATCGTTGGAGACTCGATTCGCGATCTAGAAGCCGGTGCCGCGCTAGGCGTGCCAGGAATTTTGGTATCCACCGGGAAGGGTGCCGATCAGCATCACCGACTTGGCGAGATTCATGAGCCCGCTCCTCTCTACGCGCAAGATCTTCACGCTGCAGTGGCCGAGATTCTCAAACGCGGGTAGTGACTAGGCGCTCACCCGTTTGGAAACAAAGACGGGTGCCCGATTAGGGCAAAAACGGCGAGGCTACATCAGAGAGTCGGCGCGCCAGCCACGCTGGCAATTGGCGCCAAACTGATTGCATCACCTGCGTCTTCGGATTCGAAGGCGTGAATGAAGGCGTCGCGCGATGCCTCACCAAGTGGTAGCGATAATTTAGAGGTTGTCCTTCAAATCCCTGATGGATCTTGAACTTGTAGGCTCCCGAATCAACTCGACTGCGCCCGAAATCGAACACGCGGAAGCCTCGTTCGACGGCCCACTCTTGAAGCCCGAGGTACATGAAATTGCTGGCCGAGTAGTTGCGATCAGCATTCTGAGCTGTACCGGAATAATAGGCAGTCAACGTGTCCCCATAAGCAAAGGACATTACCGCAGCCAAAGGCTCTGAATCTTTGCGAACGACGTGGATGTAGATGTCCCCACGGAACTCGTGAACCATGGCCTCGAACATGCTTTTCGGAAGCGATGGCGAACCCAATGAATGCTTGTTGCGAGCAAACATCCTGTAAAGGTCTTCAACGTACCAAACACCTTCCGACAGCTGTAAGTTGTGCTTTTTGCGTGCCTTTCGAGCTTCGGCGCGCGACTTCTTCGGCATGCCCGCGAGTACGCCTTCTACGGTGTCGGGCAGATCCTTGATGAAGGTGGTGTACAGCGTACTTCCAGCCATCTCTGAACCCGGATCCCAAGCGTAGCGAAGCTCCAAATGCCCAATTTGTTCCCGATCCGCAATACCGGTCGCTTCCGTAAGTAGCGCTTGTTCAACTTCCGCATCGCGTCCGAGCGGACCGCCATAAACTCCGAAGGGAACCGAAATGAGATTCTTGCCGCCAAGGAATCCGGGCGTGTACATCAACGGAAGAACGCCGATTAGCTCTTCTCCATCGAAGGCCAATA
>JBLINP010000049.1:0-20477 GCA_047639415.1 Planctomycetota bacterium
GAGGAAGCCACGCCTCAAGAAGACGAGTAATCCAAGATGAACACACACAAATCTACAGCGAGCGCGCTCATCGCTTTCGGCCTGCTCTGTCTCTGTCCACTCGATGGCTTTGGCCAAGACACGACGCGCCCTCCGAGGCCGAGCGAAATGCACGGTCAAGACGATTCTCAAGCCGAGATCAAGGAACTCTTCGCCAAGGTTGAGAAGAGCTTGCTTCTGATCGATCGCTTTCTATCCGATGCCGCTGCTGGAGACGTCCCCATCGGTTTGCCTGAAGAAAGCGGTTTGGCCGATCTCCTGCGCGAGACGCAAGCCGCCAGTCAAAGTGCGATCAACGACATCGATCAGATCCTTCAGATTGCTTCGCAACAGTCACAGCAGTCGAGCCAAGGCTCGTCCGAATCCGAGAGCCCGCCCCCGCCGGGTGAAAGTCCGCTCGACAAGCCCAGCGATGGTGCTCCGCAAGAGCAGGAGCCGACGCCGGAAATGCCTCAGCCTGGGAAGCCGGAAGATTCGCAGCAGTCCGAGGGATCCAAGCCAGAGGATGTCGGTCAAGATGAACTGAAGGAAAACGAGAACAAGGAAGGCGAGGCCGGACAGCCGAACACGCCCGTTAATCCGAACGCTCCCGATGACGATGGACAAAGATGGGGCGAGTTGCCGCCGCGTGTGCGCGAAGTCTTTCGAAGTCAGGGCGGCGGAGATTTGCCGACGCAGTATCGCGATTGGATCGATTCCTATTATCGCCGATTGAACAAGCGCTAGTCACGACCCCAGTCATGTTCCGCTTCGCTCCCCTTCCCACGTGTGCCGTTTTGCTCTGCGGCTTGCTGAGTGGATTTTCGTCGGCTGAAACGGTCGAAGGGAAAACGGCGCGGGATGCGGCCACCGACAATTCGGAGTCGCAAAATTCGAAGCTCGTCTTTGAGCGCGAACAGGTGATGAGCGTTGCCCGGGAGTTGGCGCTTAGTCAGGCTTACGATCGAGGTATCGAATGGCTACTCAAAGGCCAAGCGGGCAATCTCGACGGATCCATGGCCGTTGGCGCGCGCGATGGCCAGCCGGTCCCCATCGCAGTCACTGCACTTGGCGTATTGGCATTGATGGCCGGTGGCAACACCTATGGTCGAGGACCGCATGGCGCCCAAGTCGCGCGCGCAATTGACTACCTCTTGGCGCACACCAACCTCGATCAGGGACACGAGGCCTTCGGATTCATCGGTCGCGAGGGCGCGCCTGAAGCCATTCGCATGCACAGTCATGGCTTTGCGACACTCGCACTCGCGCAGGCCTTCAGCACCTCCCACCGCAGTAATAACGGCAAGCAGTTGAAGCTGGCTTTGGAAGCGGCAATTCACCGCATCGAAAAAAGTCAGGGGCGCGAAGGCGGCTGGTTTTACAACCCGGTTCGAAACACGAACCACGAAGGTTCCGTCACCATTTGCCTAGTGCAAGCTCTACGCGCCGCACGTGACGCGGGCATTCACGTCGACCCCGACGTCGTCAAGCGAGCCGAGGAGTACGTTGTCAAATCCCAAAAGGACAATGGCCTGTTCGCCTATCAAATCTACGATCCAGATTCAGAGACCACCGTCGCTCTAACCGCTGCCGGTATCTCGACGCTCTACTCACTGGGCGAGTACGCCGGGCAAGTCGTCGACCGCGGCATGACGGCCATTTGGCGCGAATTGGAATTGCGGGAACGCGGGAAAGGTAAAGAACCCAACTTCCCCTACTACGAGCGTTTGTATCTCGCTCAAGCCATGTGGCAGCACTCAGAACTCGAACACTTCCGACGTTGGTCCAGCACCGAGTTCAAGCGCATCTTGGCCGATCAAGCCTCTGATGGTCACTGGAGCAATCGCAGGTACGGCGACTCTTATGCCACTGCTGTCAATTGCCTGGTGCTCAGCATGAGCCAAGAGTTGCTGCCGATCTTTCAGCGGTAAGTCTTATACGGAGTCAGACACCTCTGCAGACCTCGGCGGAACTGTACGAGTTAGATCCTGCGGACAACTCTCGATCCTTTTCGGAAACACGCCAAGAAGCTGCACGCAATCCGGTGAATTCGACCGTTGCATCGCTCTCAGTTCGCTTCGTACGGGTATCAGCGCCACCATCCGTGATGCCGACGATTATTCCGGACTTATCGCGGCCGGGGAGAGTTCGAACAACGACGAGAACGGCTGCGCTTTGCTCGGGTTCCAGTCGAATGCCCGAGTGCCCCTTTCGAACATCAAGAGTAAAGACGTTGCTCTCAAAAGCTGCGCGATTCGTCCCCGCTGGAGCTTCTGAACGAACCACGTAATCATTGTTTTCAGAGGCCATCAATAAAAAAGCCCCCGTCTCGTCGGTCGTCGTCGAATGTGCGGGTGCTCCCTGAAAGCGTGTCGGAAATCCGTCAGCCGAATTACTAGAGCCACGCGGAGCAACGGAGAAAAGCACAACCTTCACCCCACTGACAGGCTGATCATCGATCGTAAATATTCCACTCACGCCCAGAGCGGGTTCGAGAACACAACGCAGCAGTCGCGGACATGTATCCGAGTCGAAATGCCCACGCCCATTTTCGGAGGCTTCCAAAGTCTCGCGGGCGGCACGTCTAGCCCGGATTATTCATGAACCGCGAGGCAAAACGCCTCGAATTGGTTCCTGCTGGCACTTTGCAGATACTTGCCCCCGCAGACGACCTTGTAAGGTCGTCGAGGACGCCAGTATCTGCAAAGTGCCAGCAGGAACCAATAGACCGGCAGTGCCGGTCGTTCGTGGTGTTTGGTCCGCGTGTTCATGAATAATTCGGGCTAGATTACCCGCGGAACCGTTGCAAAACCTAATTGTGCACGACCTTCGCTAGCCATGCCTTTACCGATAAGGTTCCGACATCCCCCCTCGGAGGCTTTTCCATGGCCGCCACCCACGTGTCTTGAACGACATCGTCGGCGAGGTTGGGATCGTTGACCAAACGAATCGCTAGCCGACGCACCCATTGGGCATGGACGAATAGCTGTTCGGTCGGTACGGGCTCGTGTGCAGAATTCATGAGCGAGCATCAGTGGCGTCAAGGAGCATGAATGCCGCCACCTAGTCGAGTGTTGCATGAATTTTGAACTTATCCCGAGTCAATTGTCACAACCCGACAACCACACAGATAAAGCCCGTCTCGTAGCCGCTCACGTGCCAAATTCTCGCCTTCGCGACGTTATCCCAAATCACTTTCGTGGGGATGGAAAGTCGGGCTTGCATCGGACATTGCAATAGGTCGGAATCTGGTCTTAGCACTAGCCCGAATTATTCATGAACAATCCGGGCTAGAGCGCAACAGACTTCGTTAATCTCGCATTCAGTACGATGAGCACAACAACCATGACCAAGGCGGACCCCGCTCTTTTGAGCAAAATTTGCGACCGGGCCTTTGCCCATATGAACGCGATGGTCCACTTCGCGAACAATCGCAAGAACAAACAACCAGGCGATCCCAAGGTCGGCGGGCACCCCGCCTCTTGCGCCAGCTCCTTGCACATCTTGGGCGCTTTGCACCTGGCGGTTCGCGAGGTCGATGATTACATCGCAGTTAAGCCGCACGGCTCGCCGATGGACCATAGCTTCCACCACTTGATGCGCTTGTTCCGCGACCAAAACAAAAGCGCCTGGTTCAGCGATGAGGAAGCGGAAGCCGCGATGCACACGCTGCGCCAATTCCCCGAGGGAACCGAGTCCGTCTTCCAAAGCTATCACGCGCGCACCGACCCCGATTCCTTCCACATGTTGCCCACCGGCTCGGTCGGCATCCCCCCCGTGGTTTCCGTCTACATGGCTCTGGCCCATCGCTATGCTGGCGATCACAAACTCGAAGTTCCACCCCACGCTCACTTCTGGTCGCTGATTGGCGACTCCGAATTCCGCGAAGGTTCTTTGCTCGAATGCATGCCCGATGCTGCCGAGCGCGAGTTGGGCAACGTCACCTGGATCGTCGATTACAACCGACAGAACCTAGATGGCACGCGGATTCCCAACGAACGCGGTTTGACCTCGCGTGATTGTGAACGAATCGAAGCCACGAGCGTGGCGAACGGTTGGCGCTGCATTCAAGTTCGGCACGGACGGTTTCGAGAAGGACTGTTCGCGAAGCAGGGCGGCGACGCTTTACAACGCTTGTTCGAGGATGGCCTCAGCGACTACGAATACCAAGCACTGCTCCTAACTCGCAACGCAGTCAACATGCGTAAGCACTGCATTCAACTAGAACCGGACTGCAAGGCGATCGTAGAAAGCCTTTCAGACGAGGAAGTCGTCCGTCTCTTCACCGACGTCGGTGGACATGATATGGAGGTCATGATTGAGGCGTTGCGCGCTTCAAAGGAAGATCCCAATCACCCCTTCATGGTGGTCGCTCATACGATCAAAGGTTGGGGCTTGGAAAGTTTTGCCAATCCCGCCAATCACTCAACCCTACCGCGTAAGGCGGAAATCGAGGCGATTCTTGGAAAGCACGACCTCAACTTGGACCGCGCCTTCCAGCTCTTCGATGAATCGAGTCCCGAAGGCCAGTACTTAGCTGAACGCAGTCAAGTTTTCCGTGCGGGTATCGAACGAGAACTAAGCCTGCGTCAGAAGAATCGCGACACCGCGCGTGAAAATATGCAAGCCGCCGGCGGGTTGCCTGACAGCTTGGGCATCGACACGTCACTCTTTCCCCGCGTCAACACGCAGTGGGCCTGGGGACAGTTGTCATCGAAGCTTGTCCGCATCGGACTTTCTGATGTGGAAGACTTCAACATGGCAGGTAGTAAGACCAAGAAGGAATTGTCGGCCGAAGAACAACGCTGGAAGAGCGTGGCCGACTACGTCCTCACCATGTCGCCGGACGTGGGCACTAGCACGAACATCGCTCCGGGAATGGACAACCGGATCTATGGTCCCGAAGGGGAAGTCGAAATCGATGATATCGAAATCGACACCAAGCATCCCGACTTGCAACGCTCACAATCCGCCTTCACGGGGCACATACGTTTTGAGATCGCGGAAGCCAACTGCATGTCCGCCGTCGCTGCTTTCGGAAAGATGGGCCACTACACGGGCATCCCCTTCTTCCCGATCATGACGGTGTATGACTTCTTCATTAAGCGTGCGCTCGACCAGCTTTATTACAACCTCTACTGGGGCGCCGAATTCGTCATCCTCGGTACGCCATCGGGAATTACACTTTCCTCAGAAGGTGCGCAGCACAGTTGGAAGTCGGATATTCAAATCCCCAACCTGATCACTTGGGAGCCCGTCTACGCGATCGAGATGGACTGGATTCTTTCGGACGCTCTGAAGCGTCACATGGAAGATCGAAACGACGGTCGTCGGGGCGTTTTAATTCGCGCGGTGACGCGATCGATCAGTCAAAAGATGCTGCCGGAACTGCTCAGCAAGCAAGCGCGCTTCAAATCCGGCTTGCCGGAAGGCGCGCTCCTCAAGCCCGCTGGAGCTGGCGAAGAATGGGGTGAGGCCATCGACGAATCGACAATCGCGAGCATCGACGAGACGAGCATGCTGGAAAGCGTCCGCGAACTGTGCCTTGCCGGGGGCTACTTCCTCGTCGACTGGAGTCGTTACGCTGGATACGAGCCGGGCGACAACGTCGTTCACATTTTCTGCATGGGCTCGCTCGTCACCGAAGCGGTTGAAGCGAGTGATTCCCTTTTGAAACTGGGAATTTTCGCCAACGTGATCGTCATGAGTTCTCCGGATCTTTTGATCGGCGGACTTGCCGATGCCAATGGCTACAGCCATCTGCGCCAAACGCTCGGAATCAACGGCGATCTGCACGTCGTCAACAGTGAACTAGCCGGAGAAGCCGAACTGATTAGTTTGGCGGGCCGACGAATTCCGATCGTCGCGGCCTGCGACGGGGAAGCGGGTTTGATGGACAACATCGGTTCCATCGTTGGCGTCAAGCAAACCACTATGGCCGTACGCAAGTTCAGCAAGTGCGGCCGCCCGGATCAGATCTTCAAATATCAAAACCTCGACAGCGCCTCGATTGTCGAAGCTTGCGGAAAGGCGTTGTCCGAAACCGCGCTTGAGAATTTGAACGTCTCTTCGAGCCTACTCGAACGCATGGCGGGTCGTGGCGGCGCTCCCATCCAAGATTGGCGCGAACTTTGGCCAAACGCTGGGGAGCAGAACTGAGTGAGCGACGAGATCGAAGCGTCGAAGGGAGACCTAACACCTTGGTACCGCGGAAAGACACCGCGGAGCTTCGATGGTTTTCCGCGCGAGGATAGCGAGCAGGTGTACGACTCCGTCTGGTGCGGACTACGCCGCGATATGATCCGCCTGCCGAACGGCGATTTGCAGGATTACCATATCTTTGAGGTCACCGACGCAATCGTAGTCGTTCCAGTGCTTCCCGACGGATCGATTCTGATGATCTGGCAATATCGCTATCCCCACGGCAAATCGCATTGGGAAATACCCGCGGGGCGAATGCATGCCGATGAAGATCCGGTCGACGCCGCCGATCGCGAATTGCTCGAGGAAACCGGTTACGCCAGCGACTCGGTGGAGAAACTTTGCGGCTTCTACCCCATCAATGGTATTAGCGCTCACTACGCGCACGCCTTTGTTGCGCGCGATTGCGAGTGGACTAGCGAACTGAAACTCGATCATTCCGAATTGCTCGAAGTGCACCGATTCGAACCTGACGAAGTACGCGGGCTGCTACTTCGCGGAGAGATTCAGGACGGTTTCACCGCGCTAGCTTTGCACGCCTACTTCGCGGCATCCGCTGTCGTCGATCCTGTTCAAACCAAGTAGCATCGCAAGATCTCGGTAGGTTTCCGCGCTGGCCGTTGCTCCCGGACTAATGCCCTGGAAGCAAATGGTATGAAGGCCGAGTTCGGCTGCGCCTTGTAGGTCAGGGTCATCCTCATCGCTAATCATCACGGTTTGCGAAGCACCAAAGCCCGTGTCTGCCATGACGAGTTCGTAGGCGAAAGCCGCGGGCTTGCCGATCACCGTCGCCGGCTTGCCTGCGCAATATTCCAAACCAGCGACCCAGAAACCGATGTCGATCACGCGTTTGCCGTCGGTGGGCCACGAACGCTTGCGATGCATGGCGATCAACTCCGCGCCCTTTTGAAGCGCAGAGTAGGCGGTCTTCAATTCTTCATAGTCGTAGTGCGGGAAATAGTCTCCAACGACAACGGCGCGTGGGCTGGTTGTGTTTATTTCAAAATCAGAAAACTCCTCCATCGCTGGCGAGCCGAACAACGGAAGAATAGCGCCGCTGCAGTGCTCGCTCAGGTACCGAGCAGTCAGATACGAGGCCGTGTACACGTCTTCGAGATTCATGACGAAACCGTCGCGTTTAGATTCCTCGCAACGAGTTCGCCGACTGTTAATCCCATCGTTAGTCAAAAAGCGAACGGTGTAGCCCACCGATCGAAGCTGTTCGATCAAAGCGACCGCTTCTTTTGAAATTCCCGAATCGAGCTTGATCACTCCGTCTAGATCGACAATCAGTAGAGTTTCATTCGGCTTCAAATTCGCCAAAGCAGCTGGCCGCGAAGTCCCGGGGATGCCCCCATGACGAGTCATTCGCTCAGCAACCGCGCCGTTGGCCGATCCACTATTAGCGTCGGTGCCTTGAGCTCGAAGCGAAGTCTCTAGACTCGCATGTCCCATCGACTGGAACTTCGTCTGCAAGTATTCGACGTTGTGTGGATTGGTCAAAGTCCGCGAAGGAACGACCCGTTCCACTCGAACCCCATGGGCTTCAAGTGAAGTGACCTTATCCGGATTGTTCGTATTGAGTTGAACACTCTCAACCCCTTCCAACTTCAAGATTTCGGCAGCTGCTCGGAACTCGCGCATGTCGGCGGGGAATCCCAAACGTTCGTTGGCCTCGACTGTATCGGCACCCTTTTGCTGCTCCGCGTAGGCCAGGATCTTATTCCCAAGACCAATCCCGCGGCCTTCCTGTCGCTGATACACGACGGCCCCGCGCTTCCGCTCCGCAATTGCTTGCATCGCTACTTCAAGTTGCAATCGGCAATCACATTTTAGTGAGTGCAAGATTTCTCCGGTGAAGCACTCAGAATGAACGCGAACAAAAGGCGCGCCACCCGAACTGAGATCCCCCATGGAAATCACGATCGCCTCTTCACCATCGTCCAAGCGATAAACCTTGACCGCATAGTTTCCGAAGCGCGTTGGCAAGTCGCAGGCGGAATAGAAAGTCGGTCCTTCAGTCAACTCGGAAGGAGTTCCCGACGCTATCCGACAACTTCTTAAAAAGCGTTTGAAGGTAAATTCCCAGGATGGGAAAAACAGCTTTCGTTCGTGATCCAACAGTCGTTGCAATCGCCCGCTATCGTTGAACAGATTCGATATGAGGTCGATGAGGGATTGATCATTCCCAGCTTCGAGCAAGTGACCATTGATGCCTTCCTGAATCCATGCTGCCACTTCGCCCACGCGATAGCTCACAATCGGAATTCCCGTGGCAGCCGCTTCAGCAATCGACATCCCGTAGGACTCGAAGACAGAAGCGGAGACAAAAATGCTCGCGGCGCTCATCTGTTGGGCAACGCCTTCGGAGGACAGGCAACCGGTGAATACGACCTCTACTCCGACTGCCGCTCGCCGAACTTCTTCGGTGTACTGGGCGTCCGCGCAATCGTCGCCCACCAAGATGAGGCGATGCGCCAAATTCGGATTCAACTCGGCAGACGCAGCCATGGCCTGCGCGATAACGAGTTGGCCCTTTTCGCGAGTAACTGGGCCGACAGAGATCACCGAGGCATTCGCCTGCTTCGAGGTTTCTACCGATTGATTGCGGAAACAACCACTCACACCTGGCATCGCTACCGAAGCATCGACCGCAAAGCGATCTTTGACAATCACGGCGAGATAGCTCGACGTCGTAATCACGCCGCCCACCGCAGCTATCCAGTCTCGCTCGCGCGCTTCCATGCTTTCCCGCTTTGATGCATCGAGCAATGGATTCAGACTCGGCAAGTAATGCAACAAGACCTGAGTTCGAGATTTGCAATCTTCGAGCCAAGTCGGAGGCGCCATCAACGAGATATACAGGCTATCGAAGACGATCGCCGCATCCGTCTGCGCTCGAGCGCAATCGGGTACAGCCGCGGCCAATTCCTCTATAGAAACGTCGGCGAGTTCACCGCGGCCGGTAGATTCGAGCCGGCGTCCGATTTCGCCGTTGTATCGATACCCGCCACTAATCAGCCCGGGATCGGTGGGAGGTTGAATGAAGATAATCATGATACTGGCTAACTGCGCGTGGAGTTACCGAATGCTGATCGGTGCTTCGTAACTGCCCCAAGCGACATGGCTTTCTTCGAGCACTACTTTCAAGTCGCCTTCGAAGTAGGATTGCACTCGTGCGGAGACTTGATCGTGAACGTGCTTCGCTAAAAACTCGGTCGTCGTGTTCTTCCCTTCAAAGCCCTCCAAGTCATCGAGATTTTGATACCGCAGGGGTTTCAAAACTTCAGCAAGGACGTCGATGGCCTTGCCGATATCGATCACGATGCCGTCTTCGTCCAATTCGGTCGCACGGTACTCGGTGGTAATCACGAATGTAGCTCCGTGCAATGCTTGTGCGGGTCCGAAGACATCGCCTCGAAAACTGTGCGCGATCATGATGTGATCTTTAACGGCAACGCTGTACATAGAGTCAGGACTTTCCGTAGTCGATGAGAGGAAGCGGCGAAGTGCTCTCGCCGCGATAGAGAGACTTCATAAACTGGGGCATGTCCTTAAAGGGCACGGGGCTGCCGAGCAGCGAGTCCAGTTTTGGATGGTTCAAGAGTGCCAAAACTTCGCCTATTCGCTGGCTATAGTCGTGGCTAGCGCGATGACTGACAGCGATTTTGCCAACTTGCGAGGCAATTATTCGTTTGCGTCCGTAATGGAAGTGCGTCCCTAGGTCCAGGGTCACCGACTTCGATCCGTACCAGGACAATTCGATCACTCGGCCTTCGAAATCGACGCAATCTAGAGCAGCCTGCAAGCCCGCCGGGTTTCCGGTCGTGTGGAACGCGACCCGAAGGCCTTCCGCAAGCACCTCGGAAGGAGCACAGGCATTCACTCCCCAAGGTAGAGTCGCTGCGAAGGCGCGACGCTTTTCATCGATCTCTACGATTTGCACGGGGCGCCCGGTTTGGTTCCACAGAACGTAGCTAATCAGCAAGCCCACGGAACCCGCTCCGAAAACGACGCAATCCTCTTCTGGTGAAAGCTCTGCATCCCAAACCGCGTTGAGCGCCGTTTCGAGGTTGGGAATCAGTCCGGCACGTTGAACGGGAAGCTCCTCCGGTAAAACAGTGAGGTCTTCGTCTCGAACGGCGATCAAGTCTTGATGAGGATGCATTACAAACACGGACTTACCGGCTTGCGCTCCGTCGAGGACCGTTCCAACTAAACAGTAGCCGTACTTCAGCGGTAGCGAAAAACTTCCGCCCATGTAACGACAAGCCATGAACTCTGTACACGCCATCGGAACTTGACCGAGCCCGACCAATCGTTCGGTTCCCGGACTGACTGCGCTCCACTTGCTTTCCACCAAGCTGGTACCTGGTTCAAGCTGGGATGAAAATTCTTCCCGCTGAAGCGCTCCAACTCCAGGTTCGCGTATCCAGTACGCTTCCGATTCTAAGGCACTGCTCATTCGGTCGAGGCCTCAGATGATTGTAGAGCAGCGAGAGCCGCCGGTTGTTCGCGACATTCCATCAACAATTCGCCGTCGAGGATGAAGTGCTCCATCTGCATTCGCCGGGCATGTTGAACGTGTTCGATCACGGGTAGGGCAAAGCCCGAGATTCCCGATCCGAGAATCACAGGAGCGATATGTACATGCAGTATATCGATGCAGTCTCTGGTGAAGAATTTGGAGATGGTCTGTGATCCGCCTTCGATAAAGATCGAATTCAACCCCCGTTGCGTGAGCGCGGCTGCGAGTGCGTCCGGAGCAATGGTGCCTTCCTCATCCAAGTTTGCGCCAACGAGTTCGACCGAAGACGCTAGTGACGCCGGAGGGGTCGCGTTTGCAAGCGCGTCGTGTTCGCTGAGCACGAGACATCCGTCGTCCTGAAACACCTGGTAGCGATTGGCTTCCGATGTGATCAACTTGGCGCTCGCGTTGAGAACGATGCGCCGCGGACTTACCCCAGCGACGTGTCGAACGGTAAGCGCTGGATCATCATTCTCAACGGTTCTGCGGCCGACTAAAACACCGTCGTGAAGCGCGCGAAGACGATGAGAATGAACGAGATTCGCTTGATTGCTAATCCACTGGGACTGCCCGTTATGGCACGCGATACGTCCGTCCAAGGTTTGGGCGACGTGCGCCGTAACAAATAACTCGCCGCGCACGAGAGCATGGAATCCACCGATCAACATCGGCAAATACAGCCTGAATACGGCTCGCGCCCCGTCTGTCAGTTCGCGCTCGACTACATCTATGGGAGCTCGCCCATCCACGAAGCAGCGATGAGAATAGACGCTGCAGTTATGGCTACTCGCGACGTCCTCATCGAGCGCGATGATCAGTTGAAGGCTGCCCTCTCGGTCCGCCTCCCCTAGAGCGTTCGGCGAAGTCAAAAAGCTCCACTTGCCCCCAGACATGACGAACCCAACTTGGTCGGTTTGACAGGCTTCCTCGCTCGATAAAAATCGGCGCAACTCCAAGAGGGAGGGCCAAACGGCTTCCGCCGCTGACTCAGCTAGTTCACAAGCCATGATTGATTGAGGATGAGGGAATTCTCATAGCTTCAAGCAGAGGGTCGCCGGAACCATTCTCAGAAGCGAAGTCGAGCTAGGCCGCCTCGCACGCGAGAGCCCGGTACAATCTACCATCGGATTTCGATCATGCTGGCGTTTCCGGCCCTTGCACTCCCTTTTTAATGATTGCGACGGCCACCTATTTACCCGAACGAAAACCGAGCGAACCCGACGATCGTCCGCCATGTCACTCCCAGAACTTCGAGAACGCCCGCTTCAACGCTGGACGCTCGTGCAATCTGTTCTGTGGCTTCCAATTCTTCTGCTACTCCCGTTGCAATTAGGATCCGGTCGTTTAGCCGAACTCACATCAGGGGAGCTCTCCCCCCAGGAGATTGCGCTCCGGTGGATCCCCTTAGCATTGATGCTGATTTCCTACGGCGGGCTTTGGTTCACCTTACGTGCGGGACGCACCCTCGCCGACTGGGTCACTTTGGCACGCTTCGCTGGATTGATCGGCTTTGTAATCTTGATCAACCTGGCGGGACAGGTCACGTGGATTGCTTGGATCTTGGCGCTAGTCGTGATCCTCGGCGATCTTGTTGATGGCTATGTTGCCCGACGGTTCGGCAGCTCTCCGGGCGGAGCCGTACTCGACATGGAGACCGATCAATTTTCTACGTTGGCCCTCGCCATCGTCGCGGCCACTCTCATGGATGCAGGTTATTGGACACTGGCTTTGCCCGCGTTCAAATATATGTTCGTGCTTGCTATGACCTTGATGAGCATCAAGAGCACCGACCCAAAACCCTGTGATGGCGACAATCAACGCGGACGATTGATTTGCGCCATTGTGTTGGGGTTACTTCTCGCCAGTATATTCCCCGCCTTTTCGGCGACCATTCGCGGAACAGCCAGCGCCGCGGCCGTTCTGCTCCTCGCGTACTCATTCTCAAGCGACGCCGCCTTTCTGTGGCGAGCCGCTCGTGAAATTTCGGCCCCCAGCTGAACCCAGTTTTCAGTATGACCCCCGTAACGTGGCTAATTCTCGTTGCCTACCTCTCGCTCCTGCTCGAACTGGTCGTCTTTCCGATCCCGAGCGAAGCTTCTACTTACCAACTGTTTTTCAAAACAGAGGGAGAAGTCGATAGCCCGGGCGATGGTTCCCTTGGGCGTGCGCGCCAACGCTCCGGTCTCGTCAAGTCTTGCTGCTACTTCCTCCCCACGGCCCTCGGCGTCGTGCTCTTTCTGATCCCACTTGGCGCCTCGGTGTACCCAGAGATCATTGAGAGTCTGTTCCCTGTGAGTGCGTTACAAACTTCGCTCTTCACCGGTTTCGGAGCGCTTGCCGTCGTTCTCGGACGCTCGATCACGTTTGGATCGGTGCTTCAATTGCGCCGACAGAAGCGCTCGGGCAAGTTGTCCGCTCAGGGCATTTTCACTCTTTCTCGAAACCCCGGTTTGGTGGGGATGTACGTTTTCTATATCGGGAACGCACTCCTTTTTCCTTGTTGGGTACTGATCATCGGCTTCCTTCCCTACGTCATCAATATGCATCGACGCGTACTAATGGAAGAGAACCATCTAGCCGAACTCATCGGTTCCGAATACCGTGTCTACTTAGAACGAGTAGCGCGCTACTTGCCCCTGGGAATAGGTTCCCGCTAACCCTCAATTGGATGTCCAGTACTAACACCAACGTCGCCACGGAACGCGAGCAAGCCAGTGTTATGGCGTGGTTCGACCACACCTACGAAACCGCTGGATTCAAGTATTTGCGTCCACTGGCCGCCTATCCGATCTTCCTTCAACTAGTGGATGCGAAGCCGGATTCCGATCATCTCGACGTGGCCTGTGGACCGGGTCTGCTCCTGAAAGCTTCCGCAATGCGCGGATTGCGGCCAACCGGTATCGACGTCAGCCAAGCAGCTTTGGACATTGCCGCAAAGTACGTTCCCGAAGCGACGGTAAAGCAAAGCAACGCCGAACAGTTGCCCTTTGAGTCGAACAGCTTCGACTACGTCACTTGCGTCGGTGCCATCGAGCGTTTTCTCGATCGACGAGCCGCGCTCTTGGAGATGATTCGCGTGGGGAGACAAGATGCGCACTTCTGTTTTATGGTGCGCAACGCTTCCACTCTCGTATGGCGTGTTTGGCGACAGTTGATGGGACAGAAGAACAAGCGCGGTCACCAAGACGCGCTTGAGATTCACGAGTGGGAAGCCATGTTCGCGGAGGTCGGCCTTGAAGTCGTCGGAGTTTACGCCGACCAGTGGCCACGACAGAAACTACGCAGACTGCTTCCAAACGTTCGCAATCGGCCGATTGGAATAGAAGAGAAGGTCGCCACTCCAATTTTACCCATGCGCTACGTCAACGAATTCATATTCACCCTGCGCAAGCAAAGCGCTCCTGGGTCGTGACGATCGAGCTTGAAGACGAACGCAAGCTTGCGCGCCTTTACGATGACTTGGCGCGCTATCAATGGTGGCGCAGGCAATTGAGACGCACCCCGGCGGGAAGCGAACTCGAGATGCACAAACGGCTCAATCCCGGATCCAATGGATCTCCAGGTGCTGGAACATCCGCACTTCACAACTGGCTTTGGGATCAACTTTCACCTGAAAGCAACCTTCGCGCTTTGGATGTGGGGTGCGGTTTTGGGGCAACTCTCTTTTCGCTCGCGGGCATTGCCACGCAGGCCGAATTGGTTGGATTGAGTTTGAGCCCCTATCAGATTCGTGTCGCCGGTGACGAAGCGCAGCGACTGGGCATTGCGGCGCAAACAAAGTTCATGACGCACAGCTTCGACGCTCCGCTCGCGATGCCCCCCGTCGATCTCGTCCTTTCGGTCGAATCGCTGTTCCACGCTCCCGAGCTTGCGAACACGATTCCGAAACTTGCACAGCACCTCGCCGAAGCTGGCCAGTTCGCCCTCGTCGAAGACATGGCGGTCGATGACTCCGTTGCGGAATGCCGGGATGGCTGCGAACTCCTGCGCCTGTGGTCGACGCGCCAGCTGTACACGAGCGAGCACTATCGAATAGCCCTGAAAGCTGCCGATCTCGTCATCGAACAGGAGTTCGATCTCACCGATCAAGTCCCCAATCGCAACGCCGCTGATCTTGACCGAAGTGAAAGGCAGCTTCGTCGAATTCGGAAATGGACTCCAACTGCGGGATGGCGACGCATGCTCGATGCCTTCATCGGGGGTATTCATCTCGAGCGCCTCTATCTTAAAGGCCAGATGCGTTACCGCGTTATGATTGCGAGGTCACGCCGTGGAGAATGAAATCGAAGAGTCGGTCGAAACCGCTAAGCAACACCCAGTTCGCAACTGGCTGCTGGCACTGGTTGTGCTTCACATACTGATCTCTTTTCGTTTTCCTTGGGACGAAGAGATCATGTACACGATGCCACTTCGACTTAGCTCAGACCTCGTGTTGCTGTACGGCATCGGCATTTTGCTTTGCTTTATTTGCCGGTCGAGCCGCATCCCAGCCGTCATCATTACAGCGGGTATTCTCGCCGCGGTGATCTTCCGGGGAGCATTGACGATGATGCCTGCCTTCTACGGCAAGCCCCTCAACATCTACAACGACACGTTGATGCTGCCTGGCCTCGTTCACCTGCTTTTGCTGCATCAAAGCACCGCAGCAAGCGTCGTCTGGGTCGTCACAGGAGTATTGTTGACGGCATTATCCATCTACGGCTTGTTCAGGCTCACCAGCTTCACCTTTGGAAACCTTCCCAAGGAAAGTCCGGGCCGAATCGGCTGGGTACCCGGTCTCGTTTTGATTTTGTTCGGAGCTGTTCTCGTCACACCTCGTGGAGTTTTTTGGCACAACAAAGTTCAGCAGTCGGTCCTGACCTTGCTTCCCAATGAACTGACAAAATCGGTTTTCGAATGGCGAGAGCATGCTTCCTATGAGAAATCGCTGCCCGAGATTTCCGAAGAGCTTAAGGACAAGTCGCATGGCTTAGACCTGCTCGGTGATTCCGACGTCTATCTACTCTTCCTCGAATCGTACGGTCGGTTGCTCTATCGCGATTCTACAGCCAAGGCACAACTTGAATTGCTCGCCGCGGACCTCGAACAAAAACTAAGTACAGCCGGGTTCTACAGCTGCAGCAGCTTTGCGACCTCTGCTGTCTATGGTGGCAATTCATCGCTCGCTCACGCTCAATTTTTGTCCGGTACAGGTGTTCGCAGTAAGCATCACCACGCCACTTTGCTCGCCAGTGACGTCGTCGCCTTGCCCCACCACTTCAATGCTGCGGGCTATCGCACGATCAACGCCCAACCCGCTATGACCGAAGCGTGGCCCGAAGGAAAGTTTTTTGGCTTCACGGAAGACGTCTTCTATGAAGACTTTGAATATACCGGGCACACTTACCACTGGGGATTCATGCCCGACCAGTACGCGCTGGCGCACCTGCTAGAGAATGAAATTAGAAAGAGCACGCAACCGCTATTCCTCCAGTATGTTTCGGTGACGAGCCATGCACCATTCAGCATGATCCCGCCCTATTTTGATGATTGGTCGGTCGCACTCGAGGATCAAACATTCAACCGCTACCCCGAGAAAACCTATCCGATCGATTGGCTGCACTACGCCGGTCACCCCGACGCCGAAGCGGCTTACATTGACTCGATTCACTACACTTTAAAAACGATGGTGGACTTCACCACACAATTGGAACGCCCGTCGATGGTGATCATTATCGGTGACCACCAACCGCCAGGAATCGGCAAGCTTTCGGACAACGACTACAGCTACGAGGTGCCGATCCACATACTCTCCAATCGCGTCGAGTTGCTGACGGGCTTCGGACGAACGGGTTTTCAAGAGGGCTTGATCCCCAGTGATGATCTCGCACCCTTTGATCTATCGGTCTTTGCGCCCTCCTTCGTCGCCGGCTTCAGCTCGCAGACACCACCTCCGGAATCCGATCAGTGAATGGACTTCCTGCACAATCGCGAGCGCTCTTGATCGTTGTACTCGCGAGCAGCCTCGCCTGTTCCGACAACGGGTCGGTACCCGAGAGCACGCTCACCTCTAATCCGCCCACTGTCGTTCACCTGGCGAGTAACTCATGCTCGATCGTTCGAGTATCGGATAGTCGAAAAATCGCAAGTGACGAGGGCCGCGTCGAGATGCAATTGGAGCTTTCGACGAGCGTTCTCAATTTGCCGGTAGCGGGCCTCCTACAAAGTCCAGATCCGCAGACGCTCGTCGTTCGCGATTCGAATTCCGTTGAATTGAAGCGTGGCGATCTAGCTCAATTCGCGACGGGCGAAGCCGAGTTCACCTTCATTCCCGCCAAACAGCGCATTCAAGCAGGCAATACCGCAAGACAAGGCGGACGGTTTCAGATCGCAAAGACTCACGCGCATGACCACGACGAGGCGCCTGATCTCGACCACTTCGTACTCACCGATTCAGCTGCTTCGCTTCGCTGTATTTTGCCGATCTTGGTGCCTGATCAAGTGTTCGAAGTGTACGGACGCTGGCGCCCGAACAAATCGGAAGCCAACAATCCTCCAGCCAACCGGGCAGGTCAACTCAAACTCGAGACAGGTTCGTCAACGATCGCGATCGAGTTCGACGAACCGAACCAGTGGCAACGGTACAGCGCTCGCCTAGGACTCACCCCTGGATTGGGCTCGCTTGTTCTGTCAACTGGCGACGAGCAATCGCCTGCCGAGTTCGATATCGCCTGGGTCGCCTTGAGCCACGACCACGGCGACAAGGTTGTATTGAGTCGAGCCACGGAAGCCGATCTGTTCGCAAGCTTCGTTCCCGCAATCGATCCGGACGCAATTGAAGAGGCTTGGAAAACACACGATGTGTTCCAATTGCCACTCTGGAAGGAATCTGGCTCACTTGCGCCTGAAAACGAAACGTTCGAGAACGTCCTCGTTTGCTCGCAAATTAATGGCGATCGACGTCCGGGCTTTTTGCTCGCGGGCGGATCCGAGTTGGAGTTGGAGTTTGCGTTGAAGCCGGGTGACCAATTGCGATTCGCGGTGGGTCTACCGGATCTCGATTCCGACGGAACTCCCATAGCTAACGTGACCGAGACAGAAGTTCGTTTTCAAGTGTCTTGGTTGCCAGAGAAAGGCGCTGCGCAGGAACTGGACAACATAACCGTCATTCGGATCCCTGATGTGCCGCGCGGTTGGCAAACCCGCGAGGTCAAGTTCGATGCAGCACAGCGAGGTCCCGGCAAACTTCTTTTTCGAACCACGGGCGACGAACCCGTCCCAGCAGTTTTCGCCGATCCGCGAATTGTGCATGCCGAAGCGCCAATCGATGCGCGCTTCAATTTAGTCGTCTACGTCATCGACACGTTGCGAGCCGATCACCTATCCACTTACGGCTCGCGCAACCCTACTTCGCCGCGCATCGACAAGTTGGCCGAAGAAGGCTTCCGCTTCGATCAGTTCTACGCCATCGCGCCTTGGACGCGCCCCACGACCGCCAGCATCTTGACGGGTTACTATCCCGATTGGCATGGCATGGGATGGGAACTGCCTTTGCCATTTAGTCTCGAAACCATGGCCGAGAGCTTGGCGAAGAGCGGCTACTCCACATGGGCCGCCGTCGCGAATCCGCAGGTTGGCGGTCCCACGCTGCAATTCAGTCAGGGCTTCCATCGCTTCGTCGATCACACGGGCATCGGTGTCCCGAGCGACGGGAAGCGCGCCGCCACTTCGCGACAATTGAATTCCACCGTCTTGCCTTGGCTGGCGGCAAATGGCGACGAGCCCTTCTTCCTTTATCTGCATTCGCTCGACCCGCACACGCCCTACGCTCCACCTCCGGATGCAGAAGCTCCCTTCGGCCGCGGCTATCGCGGTCCGATGTTTGAACAAAGCTTACGGCGCAAGCAACTGCTCGCTTCCGCTGATGAAATCGGCGAGGCGGACGTGGCTTACATAGAAGACGTTTACGACAACGAGATTCTCTATCAAGATCGCCAAATTGGTGTGCTCCTCGATGCGCTCGAGCAGCACGGTCTGATGGAGGAAACAATTTTCCTCGTGCTCTCCGATCATGGCGAAGAGTTCCGCGATCACGACGATTGGAATCACGGCTATCGCATGTGGGAGGAGTTGCTACGCGTCCCTTTGATCGTTTGGCTGCCGGAGCGCGAGCGAACTCGGCTCAACGCAACAGCACGTGTAATTCCCGAGGTCGTCAGCCAAGTCGATCTGTTGCCGGGGCTGATGGAGCTCCTCCAAATCAAAGACGACTTTCCTCGCCAAGGCCGTAGTTGGTTGCCGCTGCTAAACGGTGAACCGGCCGACTTGTTGCCCTTCCTTGCTCAGGACTTTCAAACCTGGGAAGGCGTTGAAATTGGTAGCTTTCGTTTGGGTGATTACAAGCTGACCTGGACGCGATTTGAAGACCCCGACCGCGAAGTCTACGAACTGTATGACTTGGAACGGGACCCCGGCGAGCAAACGAATCTCTTCGAACAAGAGCCCGAGCGAGTTCAAGAGCTTCTAAGCTCGCGCGACGCAATGCTTCAATTCAACACACGTATTCGAGGCCGATTGAGCGCCAAAGGCCTCGATCATGTGTTGCCCGCGAGTGGCGCGGAAGAACCCGCCGCGCTGACCGAAGAAGAGATTCTAAACCTCGAAGCGCTGGGCTACACGCAGGGCCGAGAGTAAGCAGCGCGGAGCAGCAACTACCGCGCGACCTCGCAAATCCGCATGTAGGGACCGGGGCGTTCAACTTGCCAAATCGCGGTAAGCGGGAAATCCATGTCCGTGGGCAGTAAGGTTTCCCGCGCAGGCGAAGCATCGTTCGAAGGATCGATGACTTGCACGAACTGATCACCAAGAACCAACGGCCTCGGATTCGTCGATCCATCGAGTGCGGGCCCCCCGTAAATAACTGCCGGCGGAAGGCCATCGAGCGGACGACGGTCAACGAGCAGAACGTGCGTAATTCCGAGCAGTTCAAAGCAGGACGCTGTGCTTGTCAGCGCCAACGCGGCAGCTTGCTCACCAAATTCCTGCGCGAGGTCTGCAGCGATGACTTCTTTTAGTTGATAGCTCTCGAATCGATCGCTGAACTGGTACAGGTCTTCGAGTCGTAGGCTGTCCCGTCCGATACCGCTAAACGGAACGAGATCGGCTTCGAAGTAGCTCAATCGATGTTGTTCCCGCGAACCGAGTTCGCGCCATTTCGCCAAGCGTTCCAAGCTCGCTCGATCCATTGGAATATTTGGACCGTAGCGATCAACGGCGATGCGCGCCCCTTCAGGCAATTGCTCGATCGCTTCAAGCGCGAGCTCACGCGAATCGGGTTGACGCAGTACCCACGCCAAACGCAACGCTTGCACCGCGGGAAACAAACACAGTGGGATTAGAACGGCGATGCCCCAGCGCTTTTGCAGCAACATATCTGCGGCCATGCCCGCCGGATAGACAAGCAACACGGCGGCCGGCAACAGGTAGCGAATGTGATCGTTTTGATTGGTCGTGAAGAACGCCAGCCAAGCGAGCACAAAAATCGTTACGGCGCGCGTTTCGCGTCGGGCCAGTGCCGCGGCCAAACCGAAGAGCGAGAGGATTACAATTGCCGGGTCGTAGCCGATCATCGCCATGGTCAATCGCTTGAGCGATTCAAAGCGCAACTCAAATACGATTCCCTGACCACCGATGGCCATGTCGACATCGCTTGCATCGGTGAAGGAAGCCGTCTCTGGCCCACCGTGCAACA
>JBLINP010000050.1:0-19627 GCA_047639415.1 Planctomycetota bacterium
ATACTTGCCCCCGCAGACGACCTTGTAAGGTCGTCGAGGACGCCAGTATCTGCAAAGTGCCAGCAGGAACCAATAGACCGGCAGTGCCGGTCGTTCGTGGTGTTTGGTCCGCGTGTTCATGAATAATCGGGCTAGTTGAGGGTCGCTCTAGCGCAGAGCGGGTTGGCGCACGTTTTGTGCGGGATCCGTAGCAAGCCTTTCGCACTCCGCTATCGCATTGATGAGTTGAGTGACGAAGCTGATCGTGTTTTCTCAATTCGAGGTACAGGCGCGTTCCGGTTAAGCGCTCAGTCCACTACCGGCGGATAGGTCGTGATCGGACGTCGCGCACAGATCGTCGCGATCTTTTCTTCGGCGCGCGCTTTCACTTCGGCAGGCACGTTGTACTCGCGATCGCCGAGCTGCTCGAGGTTTTTGAGGATGATGTCGACGCACTCGACCATGCCTTCGGGCTCCATTTCGCGAATGGCCAAGCCGTTGGTACCGAGGCTGTGACTCTGATATCAGAAATGGGGTAGTTGGCTCTTACTTCCGCGCGCGAAGCGCTTCCTGTCCGACAGTTAGCGTGTCGGCAATGAATTGAAGGAACTCCGAATTTGAGCCCGGTGGGGTGAGGATCACCGATTCCATTCGTGTGTTGATGTAGGAGTCGGTCGATGGCGATTTCCCCCCGACAAGAAACGTCGCGCAAAAGAGGACGCCGATCTGAATGGTGTCGTCACCGTTTCGTGGTTTCAAATCGAATAGGCTTTCGACTTCTTCTCGGACCGCAGCGACTTCTTCCATAAGAACTCGGCGACATTCTTTCTGGAGTTCGGAAGAGTCGTTTCGAAAGACGAAATTTGTCTTAGTCACGAGGTCGAGGTTGACGACGACGATCCCCATTTGCATGCGAGCGTTTAATTGATCAATTGCTTCTTTTACGTTTCTTGCAATCGTCGATGAGTTTCTCGGGCGCTTGCACTCTAGCCCAAGTTCACGGCCGGAAAAGTCACGGATGACGAGGTCAGTCTCTCGAAACTCTAATTCCCAATGGGGGCTTTGCAGTTGTGCTGCTAGCTCGACCTCAAACAAATGATCCCACGCCTGTTTTCGTTTGTCGTCACTTGAGAGGTTTCGAAGGTGACGCAGAACGTTCTTGAATCCAGGTATTCGATCCGCATGTTCAAGTGACTTGCGAACCCTATCGAGTCGGATCAACTTGAGTACGCAATCGCGGGTACGTTCGGGGTCGATTTCATGAGCGCCGGATTTGGAGAAGATGTCGGAAGCGCTAGCATTCGATAGCCACTCGACGTCGTCAATTTCGCTTCGTAGAGGTGTTCCTTCTAAAGGAAGCTTTAAGGCCTCGAACGTTGCCTCAAGGCGAGTAACAATCTGGTTGACCGAATCGCGTGTGATTGGTCGAGGGCTTGCTTTCTTGGTAACTGCCTTTGTCGCTTTGGCCCGTGACGCATCGTGTAATCGCACGATGTCTGTCAGTCTCAGCGCGAGACCTTCGGCGTAGGCCAACTTCAATACGGGACGCAATTCTGATGCTCTTACGAGACCAACTGCGGCGGTTCCGTTTTCGATTACCTTCGCGACTTCTTTGGCGACCAGATCGAATGGCACGTTGCAAACATCTGCAATTCGAAGCCAGTTTTCCGGTTTGATTCTGTCCCTCTTCCCATCGAGCGTCAGTGCCATTGTGTCGTTCGGGATCAATATCGACGTATTTACTAGGTCATACGTTGGCGAAAGCGTGGGACCATTCTCTCCGGTTAGCATCGATAGGTTTTTCAGATGGAGGTCACCGTTTCCGAGCCACCATGAGATCAGTGACACTCGGAAAAGTTGCAGTAGGTCCAATCTAGGAACGGAGGAATATTTGCGGATGATTTTTGCGCAGAGTTCGACTGAACCCGAGTATTTTTCCGCAGGCGGCAGTTCAGCGAGTTGGCAAAAGTCCTCCATCGGGATTCGACGACCGTCGTTGGTTCGATCAAATCGTCGGATCACTAATGCTGTACTAGCGTTTGAAAGTTCGACAAGCCCAAGCGTTGGAATTTGGAGTCCAAGCAAGCGAGCGATGCACATCGTGAGATGTTCGTTTTGGGGAAGGTCTGGATATTCGGTCGTTTGGGGTTTGAGGAGGTAATTCGTTTTGCCAGCGACGACTCGCATGGTCGACCGATCGTTAGATAATGAAAGCGCCAGCTTGCTCTGTACTCCAGAGACGCTCACTCTTCCTGCCATTTGAAGGCCGAATAGATGCAGTTGCTCCGGATCGATTTCGATGGAGGGCGCGCGCGGAGTATCGAACAATTGTTTCAAGCAGCGTTTGTGAACTTTGCTCCCCTTGATTTGAAGAGGACCGAGGCAGACACGACATCCATGCGAGTTCATCGCGAATCTCCGGGTTCGTCTTCCGGCAAAATTCTAGTTGCGCCTACGCAATCACGGCACAAGGCGAGCACTAGGCCAAATGCATCGTCACGCGATATTTTGAGCCGCGAAAGTGCGAGGTTGAACAGCCAACCTTCGGGCAGTAACCCTAGGAAGTACGGGTGGATTCCGCGGGTCTCATAGGCGGCTGCCCTCACCGGCAGCGTCAGGCTGATCGGAGGAGCCTGCTCCTTCTCTGCCCAATTCGCGTCATAGCCAAAGGCCATGCCGTTCTCGCGTTCCTCAATCCAGCCCACTTGTTCGTGGTCTATGAACACAATTCCTCGTCTAGACTTCGTGCTCATGATCAACGATCCCCAATCGTTTACCGAGTACTTCGAGAACGGCGTCGACCTTATCGATGCGAAGGCTCCCCTTCTCTCCGGATTCGAGTTCGGAAATGAATCTGCGCCCAACTCCCGCGAGCAGAGCAAGTTCGACTTGGCTTAGCTTTTGTTCCCGACGCTTTGCTCGGACAAACTCTCCGAGTCTTTTTATATTGGTCTGCATACGACGTGCTGATGATCCCGAACGGGAGCAATACGGACTATCGTCTACTATTTACCCTGACCTCAGCGCCAATTGAACTAAAAAGATCCCGATCGGGAAGATTTAGGTTGAAAAGCGAATTTCACCTGCCCGTTTGCGCCAAGAAAGGGCTCTCTGACCCCGAACGGGAGCAAACCGTCTCCAATTCAGAGATTAGGGGAGCACCCCGAGTTGCTCAGTCCACTACCGGCGGGTAGGTCGTGATCGGACGTCGCGCACAGATCGTCGCGATCTTTTCTTCGGCGCGCGCTTTCACTTCGGCAGGCACGTTGTACTCGCGATCGCCGAGCTGCTCGAGGTTCGTGAGAATATCGTGGATGACGTCGACACACTCGACCATATCTTCGGGCTCCATCTCGCGGATGGCGAGGCCGTTGGTGCCGAGGCGAATGCCGCTGGTGATCGTGGCGGGGTTGACGTCGAAGGGGATGCGGTTCTTGTTGACGACGATGCCACAGTCTTCGAGCGCTTTCTCGGCGTTGACTCCGGTGATGCCATTCTTGAAGACGTCGACAACGACGATGTGATTGTCGGTGCCGCCAGTGATGACGCGATAGCCTTTGGCGAGGAAAGCTTTGGCGAGAGCGTCGGCTAAGGCGACGATGCGCTGTGCAACGAATTTGAATTCGTCACTGGCGACGAAGTGCATTCCGCGCGCTTTGGCGGCGACGGAAGCTTGGTTGGGAGCGCCTTGGAAGAAGGGGAAGACCTTCTTTTGAATGAGGCCGGCCAACGTGCCTTTGCCGTCCGGCGCAGGCGCGTCGAAGTCTTTGCCCATCATGACCAAGCCGCCGCGACCGCCGTACAACTGCTTGTGCGTGCAGGTCGTCGTGAAGTGGGCGTGGTCGATCGGATTGGGATGCAAGCCGGCGGCGACGAGGCCAGCGATGTGCGTGATGTCCGCGAGAACGTACGCGCCGACTTCATCTGCCATGGCGCGGAACTTGGACCAATCGATTTTGCGCGCGTAGGCGGTCGTGCCGCAGATCAGCAGCTTCGGTTTGTGTTCGAGCGTGAGCCGATGGGCTTCGTCGTAGTTCAGGCGCTCGTTCTCGTCGAGGCCGTAACCGTAGGCTTCGAAGACTTGTCCCGAGATGGAGGCCTTTGAGCCGTGCGTCAGGTGACCACCCGCGTCGAGTCCCATGCCGAGGATCGTGTCGCCCGGCTTGAGCGTGGCGAACATCACGACTTCATTGGCCGAAGTCGCGGTCATCACTTGCACGTTGACGAACTTAGCGCCGAACACTGCCTTCGTGCGATCGATGGCGAGCTGTTCAATCTCGTCGATGTGTCGACAGCCTGCGTGAAAGCGTTTGCCAGGATAACCCTCGGCCGTGACATTCATCGCGGGCATGGCTTCGCAAACCAGTGACGAAGGGTCCGCAATACTCGACGATGCCACCATGGTCAGCACGTTGGCTTGACGGCGGTACTCGTCATCGAGAATTTTGAAGAGCTCCGGATCCTTTTGCTCGAGGCGTTCAACGCCGGCTGCTAGGAAACGGGAAAGGTTGTTACTGGATTTAGGTTCGGACATGTCGCTAGCACACTATTCGTTAGCACTGATTTGAGCGGCCACTTCCTCATCGGAAAGGCCTTCAATCGACTGCATGATTTCGCAAACTTCCAAGGCATCGATACCTGCTGCCGTGCCGAGCTCTTCAATACGCTTGGAGAGTTTGGCAACGGTCGGGTATTCGAAGATGTCTTGGAGTGAAATCTCGTAGGGGAAAATTTGGTTGAGACGAGTTTGGATCAGAACGGCGAGCAGGGAGTGACCTCCTAGCTCGAGGAAGGCGTCACTGGTTCCGACGCGATCGAGTGCAAGCACTTCGATCCAGATTGCGGCGACCATTTCCTCGACCGGAGTCGCAGGAGCTTGGTAGTCGGAATCCATGTCGGGGCGTGATGTGTCGGGTTCGGGTAGGCGCTTGCGATCGACTTTGCCGTTGGGCGAAAGCGGCATCGCTTCGAGGGTTTCGAAAAGCGTCGGCACCATGTACTCGGGCAGGTTGGCGCCGAGGTGATCGCGAAGTTCGGGAGCGAGACGACGCGAGAGCTTGCCCATCATCGGGCTGTTGGCGAAATCCTTCGCGCGCAGGTTGGCGTCGATGTCCAAGCCCGTTTGATCGGGAAAGAGCATGGCCGCGTGTTCGGCGTCGGCGCTGTCTTTGCGCAGGAAGGCCACGTCGAAGCAGCCGCTTTTCAGATCGGCAGCGAAGCGAATCTCGACGAGGTAACCGAGGCTTTCCCCAAGGTCGTGAAGGTCTTCCGGGTTGATGCTGGTGGAACCTTCGAGTTGGGCGTCGAGCGCCGCTCGCAGTTCACCGGCGGTTTGCGGGCATTCGTCAGAGCCTAGCAGCGCAACATTGGCAACGTCGCGTTGTACGCGCGCGTTGGGGATGTTGCGAACGCAGAGCAACTCGGGCTTCTCGCCGTCGAGTTTCGTACGCAGGTCATCCGCGACGAGCTCGTCTGTATTCCAATCGAGCCAAGTGGCCTGCGCCGTAGGCACTTTTGCAGCGTCACCGATGTGCACGGTGACGTCGTATCGATACGCGTTCAGCTCGTTCGTGAAACTGCCGCGCTTGAGCTCGATCTGAACGATGCCGACTTCCGCCAGTTGCGTTGCAAGCCAGGGGAAGAAGCGCGGATCGATGACCAACTCTTCTTCGTGACGGATCAAGCGGCGTACGCGTGCTTTCAATTGATCGACGGAAGATTCGTCGCTCGCTTGGAACAACTGCACCGACGATTGGTAGCTTTCGATCAACGGTAGGCCGCGAATATCGCCCAAGAAGATCGTGCCGCCGGGTTTCACAGCTTTGGCCGAACCCCGAATCACCTTCATCAGGTAATCCATGTCGGGGAAGTCGAGAATGATCGAGTTGAGCACGACGCAGTCGAGACTGTTCTCGTCGATGCCTTCGAAGTCGTCCGCCCACTTGCGACCGAGCTCCACTTGCGGAAGGTCGAGCGGCTCGCGATGACGCGCGACGTAGTCGAGCGCGACCTTGGAGAAGTCGTGTCCGATGTAACTCGAACAAGTCGGTGCGATGCGGAACAGCAAGAGTCCCATGCCGCATCCGATTTCGAGCACGCGGTCGGGCTTCGAGCGTTGAATGCGCTCCACGGTCTGATCGACCCACGAACGCATCTGCTCTTCGGGCAACGCTTGATTGGTATAAGACGAATCCCAGCTCACGATATTGAAGGTCGGATCCTCGACATCGTCATGTGCTTTGGCCGAGTAAGCGTGATCGTAAACTGCTTCCCATTGCCCGACTTGTTCTGAACCGAGGTCGGCATTGGCTTCATCGGGCCCAGTCCACTCGGGGTCTTGAACGATGTAAGCGACCAAGCGCTTTTCGCCCGTAGCGTCTGCCTTCGTAACGACGACGCCTTCTTTGACTGCCGGGTGTTCACGCATGCGCGACTCGATTTCGCCCAACTCGATTCTGAAACCGCGAATCTTGACTTGGCTGTCGATGCGACCGATCAACTCGAGGTTGCCATCCGGCATCCAACGCGCGAGATCGCCGGTGCGATACATGCGCTCGGCGGGATCGGGCAAGAAAGGGTTGTCAAGGAAGCGTTCGGCGGTGAGCTCGGGACGTTCGAAGTAGCCGCGTCCAACACCGATGCCGCCCAGGTAAAGCTCGCCAGGCGCGCCGATCGGAACCGGTTGTAAGTTTGCGTCGAGCACGTAGGCGAGCTGATTCGTCATCGGCTCGCCGTACGGAATGCTATTCCAATTCGGGTCGACTGCTTTGACCTCGAAAATGGTCGAGTCCATCGAACATTCCGTCGCGCCACCCATGCTGATGACTTGTGCGTTCGGAACCAGAGCGCGCAAACGGTCGGGCAACGTAACCGGGATCCAATCACCGCCGAGCAACACCAGTCGCAATGACTTCGGCGCGATCGACGGATTGAGCTCAAGGTAGTCGACGTACATCTTCAACATCGCCGGAGCGGTGTGCCAGGTCGTGACGTTCGTGTCGTTGATCAAGCTCGCCCAGTGCGACGGGTCTTGCATGCCGTCCGGATTCGGGAGCACGATCTTTGCGCCAGCGGCCAGCGTTCCGAAGACGTCGTAGGCGCACATGTCGAAGGACAAAGAGGCCAGTGCGATGATCGCGTCGCCTGCGCCAACGTTGAACCGACGATTGAAGTCGAGGAAGTTGTTCACCCGACCTTGGTGATTCAAAAGCACGCCTTTGGGCGCGCCGGTCGAACCCGATGTGTAAATCACATAGGCCAGGTTTTGGCAATCGGCGCCCGATTCCGGGTTTGCGGTGCTCATCCTGTCGAATTGAGCCTGGTCGTCAAGGATGACGATAGTCGCGTCGCTCTCCGGCAAAGAGGCCGCCAAGTGCTTTTGCGTCAATAGCACTTTGACTTTGGAATCCTCCACCATGTAGACGAGGCGTTGCGCCGGATAAGCCGGATCCATCGGCATGTAAGCTCCGCCGGCTTTCGCCAGGCCGAGCAAACCGATGACCATTTCGAACGAGCGCTCGACAGATATGCCGACCATCACGTCGGGACCGACGCCGAGCTTCTGTAGGAAGTGGGCGACTTGATTGGCGCGCGAGTTGAGTTCGGCGAACGTCAATGACTCGCCGTTGAACACGGCTGCAATCGCGTCGGGCGAACTGGCCACGCGCTCTTCGATCAAGCTGTGCAAGGTGGCTTCGCGCGGGAAGTCCATACCCTTGTCATTCCATTCGACAAGGATTTGGTTTTGCTCTGCGGCCGTTAAGTAGGGCAGCAGCGCAATGGGCTGGCTGGCATCTGCGACGATGCCTGACAGCAGCGTTTCGAAATGTCCGCGCATGCGTTCGATCGGTCCGGCGTCGAACAGATCTCTGTTGTAGCCAAACGTGAGCGCGTCGGTGCCGAGCAATGCGAAGTCGACCGTCGCGCAATTTGCGGTCAGTGAATCCGTTGCGAACACGACTGAAAAAAGCGATGTGCGATCGGAATGGCCGAGTGCTTCGAGGATCGCTTCGAGGCTTACGTCCGCATGCTCTTTAGCAGCTGCGAGAACTTCGCGCGTGCGGCGCAACACTTCGCTAAAACTCGGATTGCTCGACAGGTCAAATCGCAGCGGAAGTACGGTCGAACCGGCGCTCGCAACGAGTTCGACGCCAACGACCAAATCGATCTGGCCTCCATTGCGATGCAAGAGGACGAGCAGGCTGGCAAGCAGCGCTTCGCGCAGTTCCGCGCCTTCGCGCTTCGTAAGCTCAGAAAACTGGCTCCAGAGTGCTCCATCGAGGGTTAATTCCGAACGTGCAGCACACGCGCTCGGAATCGGGGTTCTGGTGCGCGTCGTGGGCAGTTCGAGGGCCGGGGGCGAGCCAGCCAGGGCCAGCTTCCAGTAATCGAGTGATGGTTTTTCGTCAGTCATATCAGGCCGATCCCTGATCTGGGTTTGGGCGGCTGCGGAAGCATATCCAAGGCATCCTAATCCCGGCATATTGAGCCGTATATCTGTGGTTTATTATGGGAGCATTAGGGCTTGTGTGCTCCAGTGGTAGGGGATCGAAAGCTGTGTCCAAAGGCGTCGTGGGGGTCGAAGGAGGCGAAGTTGTCTCCGCCTACCTGAATCTCTACCTCGAAACGATAAGCGAGGTAGGATCGATTGCTTGGAACACAGCTAACGTCCCGAGAAATTGGAGTGAGAAGCCATGATTCGGATCAATATGCAGGGAATAGGAAGGATTTTGGGCGACTACGGACTTTGGCGGGCGCCTGTTGTCTTGGCTTGTCTCGGCATGGCTTTGGCGACGCCCGCCGAAGCGCAGTGCGTCTTCTCAGAAGACCAAACCTTCTCGCCGGCTGATCTTGCGATGGGCGACATTTACGGCGGTGCGGTAGGAGTTAGCGGCGACACCATCTTCGTCATGTCGGAGTGGGATGATGACAATGGCATGGACTCGGGGTCGGCGTACATCTACGAGCGCGTCGGGAGCACGTGGATAGAGGTGCAAAAGATTGCGCCGGTCGATGGGGTGGCTGGAGACAACTTTGGCCGTTCGGTCGCGGTTCAAGCTGACACGGCTGTTATCGGCGCTCACTGGGATGACACGGTCGGCGGATTTCGAGCGGGCTCTGCGTACGTGTACGAATTCAACGGTGCGGATTGGCAAGCGATTAAAAAGTTGGTGCCATTCGATACTGCCGCTGGTGATGCTTTTGGAAACGCATGCGCGATCGACGGCGATGTGCTGGCCGTGACCGCGTGGCGCGATGATGTGGTCGGTACGGATTCAGGCTCGGTTTACGTTTGGCGCGACAACGGCGTTGAGTGGAGTTTCGAGCAGAAGCTGGTGCCCAGCGACATGGCGAATCTCGATCAGTTCGGTCGCGGCGTTTGGATCTCGGACGACGTGATGGTCATCGGCGCTTGGAAAAACGACGACGATGGCATGGACTCCGGCTGCGCCTACGTTTTTCGCTATGACGGCATGAACTGGATTGAGGAGCAAAAGCTCACGGCTAGCGATGCCGCGGCCGGCGACCAGTTTGGCTTCTCCGTTTCGATGGATACCGATGTGATTCTAATCGGTTCCCATCGCGCGGATGCTGGCGTGGCAGCTTCGGGCGCGGCTTACGTTTTTCGCTACGACGGAATGACGTGGGTCGAGGAACAGAAGCTGACGGCGAGTGATTCAATCGCGGGCAATTGGATGGGGTGGGCAGTGGCGATCGACGGCGACACTGCTTTGGTGAGCGCTCATCACAGTTTCGATTTACCCTTGGTTTCGCCCGGCGCTGGCTACCTCTTTCGATACAAGAATGGCGTTTGGACAGAAGAGCAAAAACTCATCGCGAGCGCCGGCGTGAATGGCGACGTGCTTGGTTTCCACCTTGCGCTCGACGGCGATACGGCTGTGATGGGAGCTTGGCGAGTGGATAGCAACACGGGCGAAGCCTACGTCTATGATACCGCTCGCAATGATTTCAACGGCGACGATGTGCCGGACGAGTGTCAGCCCTTGCATGCAGACATCGATCAGATTTCCCTCATTAGCGGCGGAACTCAGGCGTTTACGCTGGATGCCGGAGTCGCCAATGCGAATTCAAGCTACTGGATGTTCGGCAGTTTCTCCGGCATCAGCCCAGGGATTGCTTTCCCGGGCGGAGTCGTCTTGCCGCTCAATTTTGACAGCTACTTCAACATCACGCTCACCAAACCGATGGCGGGCGCGTTCACGAATTACTTAAGCAGTCTATCGCCAAGCGGCACGGCCGCCGCGAGTTTCAACCTTCCGCCAGGACTCGATCCATCGTTGGCTGGCGTCACGCTCTATCACGCTTACGTGGCAGCCGCTGTCTTCGGTGTCGTCGACTACACGAGCAACGCGATGCCTGTGCTGCTCGTTCTGTGAACTCGGTCGGGCCGAGGCTTACAGGTCTTCGAACACGTAAGCTTGGCCTGAATTCTTACCGGCGTGTTTGTGGCGCCAAGAGCCAATGACCGCGCGCTCGCGATCTAAGGCGATGTGAAAGCCAAACACGTCGCCTAGGTGTCCGTCGCTCGGGTAAAGCTTCCGCGTTTGCTTCCAGGTTTCCGAGTTGCGTCTAAAAACGTACGCCGCGCCCGGCTGGGGATCTTTCCGATTGAACACGTAGTGCTCGCTCAAAACGGCTAGGTCGTTTTGGAGCGCCACGGCCCAGCCCAATCGTCCGCCCGCATGCGGTGAACTCGCGAAGAGTTTTTGTTCCTGCTCCCAGCGCTCCCCGTCGAACCGAAACACATAGGCAGCTCCCGACTCGGATTCGCCCGCGTTGGAAGTGTGAGCGCCGAGCAAGGCTACACCCGCGTCTAGAGCCACGGAAAACCCAAGGCGATCGCCAGCTCGTGCGTCTTTGGCAACGAGCTTTTGCTCTTCCTGCCAGCGCCCAGCTTTCAATCGAAAGACATAACCTGCGCCCGAGTCTTCGCCATGTGCGTCGTTTTGCCAGGCACCGACGAGTAGAGCATCACCGCTGATCCAAACGCCGCGACCGAATTGATCGCCGGCGACTGAATCGCTTGAAGTCAGCTTTTGAACCTGCGCCCAGCGTTCCTTCTCACGGCGAAACATATATACGGCGCCTGAATCAGGTCCAACTCCGTCGGCGCGCCACGCCGCCACTGCAATCCAGTCGCCGTGAATCGAAACAGCGTTGCCCATCGCATCCCACGTCGCGCCATCATCGGCGACTAGCTTCTGCTTGAGCGCCCATTGCTCACCGTCATACGACGCGACATAGGCCGAGCCCGCGTTTTTCCCCGCCTTGGTGTCGTCCCAATGCGTCCCGATAACCGCGCTGCCTCCATCCATAGCGATGGACCGGCCGAAGTTGTCGCCCTCGGCCGCGTCGGGCGCCCGCAGCTTCTGCGTCCGATGCCAACGATCTTCGCGACGTTCGAAAACCCACACGGCACCGGAATCCTTGCCATCGTCGTCATCCCATTCCGCAGCCACGATCGCGAATTCTCCGCTCAAACCAACGGCACCGCCGTAGATGTCACCGGGTGCCGCGTCGGGCGCTGAGAGGATCTGCGTCTCTCGGCGATCCGTTTCGGAATCAGGCTGTGTGCCGGACTCGAATGACTCTGTTCCGCCAGCGAGGACGAAGAACAGCGCAATCATTGGCCGGCTCAAAAGCATGCAGTTCTATTCGTCTTTGGGTGTGTCGTGTCCCAAGTAGCCCAAGTCCTCAAGTTGCTTGCGAATTTCATCAGACATCGAATCGATTTCTTCGCGAGCGACTTCCTTCAACGCGACGACGTACATTCCCGGCGGCGGCTGGAGGACGCGGTCGACATCACCGCGCACATGCATGCTGGCGGCCATGCGTTCTTTGCGGAAGAGCAAGCCCAGGTCTTCGGTGATAATCGCCGGGTCATTGATGCTCACCGAATGGGGCAGCGACGTTTTCACGCGATCGTTCCCGAGGAAGAGCGGAATCTCCTGCGCGGAGTCTAGGAGTTCCATGCTTTCAACCATCAGGTTGGCGTTCGGCGGATCGAGCTTGACCGTGAAGGAATCAATATCACTCGTACGCAGGTTGCCAATATTGGAACGGAAGTCTTTGAGCTCGAGTTGAAGGGTGAGCAACTGACCCGATTCGTCGATTTCAAGAATATCACCTGGCTCCATCTCCATCGGGACCACGTCGATGAACTTGCCATCGGTTCGCAGTGTCGCTACTAACGAATTCGAGCCTTTGCCAACGATGCGAACGGTAATGCCAGCCTGTTGTCCCTGGTTGTGAATCTTGAGCATCATGGCCAGTTCGGCCACGGTCTCTGGATGAGACTCGATCAAGTTGACCTTTTCTTCGGGGTCGGCTTCGAGGTCGAAGAGAAAAGAGCGCGGTTCAGGAAGAGTCTCTTCTACGTATTTATATTGGCCCTGAATCACGCCGGTCGCGACGTACAACTTCTCCACCATCAGGTCGAGATCGAGGAACAACGTCGGGCGCGACGAGCGCTCGGTAAGGTTCGTGAGCAAGTCGATGCCCTCGGATTCCTTCGGAGGGAGCACGTTGAGGTAGCTGAGCATGGTCGGCACCACGTCAATGGATGAAGCAGGCACTTTCACTCTGGTGCCCGACCTTTGGTTGCCGGGCAGCTTCAGAATCATCGGGATGTGGATCGATTCCTTGAAGAGCGATCTTCCGTGTCCGCCGCGACCATGCTCAAGGAACTCGTCACCGTGATCACTGACGAACCAAATCATGGAGTTTTCGTATAAGCCCTCGCTCTTAAGTTTCGTGATCAAGCGTTTGAACTGAGCGTCGTGGTAAAGCAACTCGCCATCGTAACTGTCGATCTCCGCGCGAATATCCGTTGGCGTGCTTTCGGAATGGAGCATGTCGGGATTGCCGATCCATTCCTTGTCCGTAAACGCCTGTTGGTAGGGTTTGGGTGCGTGATACGGAGCGTGCGGATCGATCGAATGCACGTAGAGAAAGAACGGCTTTTCGATGGGGCGTTTGTCGAGCGCTTCTACCACTTTGTCGATCAATTTTTCAGCCAGAGCTCGGCCCAGAAATTGAAACTCGTCATAACCCTGATCAAAACCGAAGGTCTCGGAAACGAACGGATTGGTGATGATGCCGGTGTTGTAGTAGCCGAGTTCTTTGAGAGTCTCACTGATCAGTTGCACGCGATCTGATAGTCGAGTGTCTCGACCATTCGCGTTGTGCTGCCTCGGTCCAAGGCCCGTCAATAAAGATGCGGTGGACGCTTTCGTCCAGGAGCTCGGCGCGAACGCGTTCTCAAAGACGATGGCATCCTTCGCCATGAGATCGATGTTAGGGGTGGTGTTGCGCTCGTAGCCATAGGTGCCAAGGTGATCCGCTCGAAGGGTGTCGCATAGATAGAAGACGATGTTCGGTCGAGGGGCTTCCTTTTGGGCGTCACAGGCGGTGCCCAGCACGGCTAAGAGTACGGCGCAAAGGCACGAAATCACAGGCGTATAGGCACCGACTCCCGCCGATCCAAGATGGGTGTGACCCGTGGAGCAGGCTTGACGTTGAAGGTGCATGACGGCGATCGTATCTGATGAACCCCATCTATCAAGGCGGGTGGCGGTCCAGTTACGATTAGGATCTCAATCTTTGCTCTAGCAGCCTCGGTTTCGAGTCATGGGAGAATGGACCAATCGTCCTCCTCCCATGACCAGCGGTGTCTAGTTCTTGGTTTTCTGCCAATACGATCCTGAAGAACTCATGGTTGTGAGGGCGCTGATGCTCGCGCAGCCACCGGGAATAAGCTTGAGCGTAATCGGGGCGCCTCCACCCGCACCCAGAACCTGCACATTGCAGCCGGTCGCGCGGCCTTTTTCATCGAGAAAGGGACCGGTGGGGTCGCCGTCTTCGTCCAGAGAGATCTGGGGGCAGCAGTAGGTGATGAAGTAGCCCATGATATTCGGGGTGATCCCCACTTCCTTGAGCTTCGGTCCCAGGGGAGCCGTGGTGGGAGGGGCGCTCGAGGATGGAGCGCTCGCTCCGAAATGAGCTTCGACGATTTCTTCAATCGGAGTGACGATAGGAGCCGCCCAGGTGCTGCTCGGATTGTGAACCACCGCGTCTACAAATATAGGCTTGGCGAGATTGGCGGGGTTGTTGCGAGGATCAAGTAATGAGCTGCTGAACAGCTTGAAGGCCACGCTGTCCAACCGTTCTAGTTGCGCCCGACCGAGCTCGTAATAAACCTCTTCGCCAGGCTCAAACATGTTGACGCCAGTCGGAAGCATAAGGTGTTGATCCAACTGAATGTCGTAAGCCTGTACGAACAGGAAGTGGCCTGCGTAGAACTCGGGTTCCGTGAATACGATTCGCAGAACGTCGGCTTGGTCGATGACCTTGACTTTGAAGTGCTCCTCCGTGATTTGATACCACGATGGATCTTCGAGGAGTATCTCGGCTTGGTTTGATTGTTGAAGCGCCGTGGTTGCATCTGCTTGAGAAACGGAGCAAAGGCTAAGTGTGATGGCGGTCGTCAATACGGAAAGTTCGTGTAGCAATTTCATGGTGTTCGTCCTTGTGTCGTTGACAAAATTTTGTCGTATTCGATTTCGTTTCTGACGCGTGCTCTTCTGGCTCCTACTCTTCTGGACATTGCTCCTCACAGGGACCAAGTATGGAGAAGGGCGCTCCATCGACGGTTCCCTCAATACCGGCCGTTGCGTAGGCAGGAATGGGATCGCTCTGCCCGACAAACTTGTCATCGATGTAAACATCAAAGATTTGATTGACGGCGTAAACGGTAGCGGTGCCATTGAAGTTCGCTGGGCCCAACTGTCCACCAACCGATCCGCCGACCATTTTGTTGACCGAGCCATTGATCTGGCCGTTGACTCCAACCGTTAGTGAAAGCCCAGTTTCGATCTTGGCTTGCATGAGAAATTTGGCCAGAGATCCTGATTCAACGGAGAGTGTGGCTGAAATGGCCGCTTCGACGTTGGCTCCCAAACTCCAGCCGGACGATTCTGAAAGCAGAAAATTTGCGGTACCGATGCCTTGCCCGTTGAAAACCGAAATGGTGCCTCGCGGTACGCATTCAATGCAGCCGAGCGAAAACTTCAACGTGGGTTTGCCACGTGAACGCAGTAGTAAGGCGAGAAATCCATCCTGCTCGAAAGGTGCGGAGCCTCCGGACTTGGCCGAGGAACCGACCGAGCCTTTGGTGGTGCTGCCCTGGAGCGGATCCCCTAGCTCGGGCGGAGTTGGATGACAGTCAATGCAACTTTCGGAGCTATAGATGCTGAAGTGATTTAGTTCGATACCGGTTCGTCCATCCGCCGGATAGGAATAGACGTTGACGGTTTCCTTGATCCACTTGAGTGAATTGAAATTGAAGCTACTGACCTGAATCGAAGCCGGTTGATTCGGCCCGTTGTAGAGCGTGGTGAGATCCACTGCTCCCCAGAACGGCTTGGTGCGAAAGAGAATGCCTTTCGTGAACGTCGCATTGGGAATCAAGTTTCCGTTCGCGTCGATGGCGTCGACATGCCATTGGCCGTGACTGAGATCGGGGGCATAACCAGGATTCGTTAGAGGTGCGAAGGTTGGCAGCGGGTAGACGCGAATCCGAAAATCCTGATCGTAGGCATCGGCCGGAACGTCGATTTCCATGTCGAAGGGAAAGTAGGAGAGCACGCCCTCAACTTCCCGTTCCGGCGCGCTGAGGAATCGAATCGGCACAGCGCCGGTTCCCGCCGTGTGGTCGATCAACCGACTGTAGTAGAAGCCTCCATTCGATTTGGGCACTCCGTCATCGTTTTGCATGGCGCTGCCAACGGGTGGGACGAAGAGATTGAGCAGGCGATCGTTCGTTTTACTACGTCCGGCAAGGGCCGGGCCATAGCCGAGCGACGACGGAAACGTGAAGGCCTTGGCGAGCTTGCCCTTGGGTTGATAGCCGTCGAAGTAGACGTATCCATGCGCGTCACTGAGTTCGACGTTGTTCGTGCCTGGAATCGTGACGGCGGCGCCAGCCACCCCGATCCCAGTTTCGAGGTCAATGACGTGAGCGTAGGGCTTCAGGCCAACCGACTGCGCCGAGTAGGTCGGAGCAAGTAGCCCCAACAAGACGGTGGCTAAAACGGAAAGTAAGACACTGCAATTCTGCATCTAGTAGCTCCTCGATATCTGGGTGAGGCTGCGGCGAAGTTAGAGGTATCTTCGATTCCCTCACGCGGTTGCGTAGGAAAGAGACGCTTGGGCCAAAAATCGGTTTCGGATCGAGACGAAAGAGATGTCAAGTGTCCACGGGCGCGCCCGCCAACGTGCTAGCATGAGGAACTGCCTGGCTTCCGTGTTGATCGCCCGACCTAAGCCGAGTTGAAGCCTCGATTTACGTCCGGATTCGGGCGCCGAGGCCCTGCCACCGCATCGTTCGGACCCAAGTCTCCTGGCCGCAATCTCTTATGTCCAAGCCGTCAACACGGAAGCCAGTCAGTTCAGTAGCATGACGAGTGTCACCCTCTCCGCCCCCTCCACAGACCGGCTCTTGAAGATCCACACCCTCCCGCTGCTCCTCCTCGCTTCGTTGGCCGCTTGTTCGGAACCCGAACTCGACACCCGCCCGAACGTCGTCTTGATCGTGATCGATACTTTGCGTGCAGACAAATTGTCGAGTTACGGTTTCGAGCGTGACACTTCTCCCGCACTCACGCGATTGAGTGAACGTGGGGTTCAGTTCGATTCAGTGATTTCGCAGAGCTCGTGGACGCTGCCTTCGATTGGTTCCATGCTCACTTCCCAATATCCGCGAACATTGGGCTTGTACGCGGAAGATGCGCAGAAGCTGCCTGACTCGGCCGTGACACTCGCCGAAGTTTTGAAGAGCGGGGGGTACGCGACCTTTGGGATTACGGCGAATCCGAACTTGAACATTCGCTACAACTTTCAGCAGGGTTTCGATGAATACCACGAAAGCGTGGTCGTCTTTCATCGTCCCGGCGAAGATGTGCCCGAGGGCAAACTCGACTACAAAAAAACGGCCTTGCGAACGACGCCCGATATCGCGAGGGCAATCATCAAGTTTGCCAACAAAGTTGGCGACGCGCGGCCTGCCTTTGTCCAAGTCGACTTGATGGAAGTACACGAGTACTTCAATGGAAAACTTCGGCGTGACGAGTACGCGGAGTTTTTTAGCGACGATCCCTCGGCTGCTTACTTGCAGATGATTCGCCAAGTGACGGATGACCTCGAGGTGCTCGTAACCCAATTGAGTTCGATCGAAGGCTGGGCGGACACCCTGTTTATCTTCACCAGTGATCACGGCGAAGGTTTAAAGGATCACCCGAGCGTTAAGCCATCACGCGGGCACGGATCGCTGTTGTACAAGTCGCACGTCAGCGTGCCTTGGATTATGTACAACCCCAGTTGGACGCCGAAGAACGCGCACATCCAGCAGCGCGTGCGCTTGCTCGATTTGTTTCCGACGATTCTCGATTACGTTGGAGTGGCTTCGCCGCCAGGCGTGAAAGGCGTTTCGCTAATGCCGCTCGTCAACGGTGAAGTCACCGAAGTCGCCATGCCGGAGTTTCTAATGACCGAAACTAGCTTTCGGGAATTCAGCAAGGTTTCGGTGATCGGTGATGAGTGGCAATTCGTCGAAAATCGTAAGCCACATCCTGGATTGTCAGATTCTGAACTTCAGGAGTGGGAGCAGACGTCCAACGGCAAGCGCACCAATCGCATTGGAGCGAACGGTGACGAAGCCTTGCGCATGCAGAAGTATATTCAAGCCTGGGAAGCCGCTCACCCGTTCGGGGAGCCCACGCTGATCGAAGAAGAGCTCGACGACGCGACGCGCGCACAGCTCGAAGCGGTTGGTTACTTGGGCGGCGACGACGCCAACGACGAGTAGTCTTTGCCGGTCAATGATCCCTGCGGGAGGTTTCCGGCAAACGCACCTTTGCGCGCAAACACGTTGAGCCACGAGTTTCCGTCAGTATTGAGCGGCAGGCTGTAGGCGTTGTACTCCTCGAGGAAGCGTGGGTCTTTTGCCAATTCGCGCTCGCTGACACCGAACGCGTTAGTCCTGGCGATATGAGGCCAATCGGGGAACTGGGCCAAGGGCACCTGGCCAACCATCAACTGCAAAAAGATGATTAGATCGGGTTGGCAGTCGAGCACGTATTTGCCGTCACCTTTTAGATGGCCCGCTAACTCCGGGATCTTTTGCATCGACGCGCGCTTGCCGATGTGCGCGTCGCTCAAACCCATCATGTCGAGCGTCCGACGATCGGCAAAGTAGGGGACGCGACCGGCAGCGGTGACTGCGATCCAGGCTTCTTTCGGAAGGACGCGATCGAGTAGTTGGCCCGAGCCGACGAGCTGTTGATGTCGCAGTTCAAGACCCGGCCAGCGTTCTGTTGCGAGATACTCGTGCGTGGTGTGCCCAGCGAGCAAAGCGATGAACGCGACCGATGCAATCGCCGTGCGCTTCGAGTTTGTGGCGCAGAACTTTGTGAGAGAGCCGGCGAGTAATACCGACCACATCGGCATGATCGGCCACAGGAATCGGTACGACGGGATGTAATCGCCACCGACATAAACGATGTAGACGGTAAAAACGGTGGCGATGAACAAACAGCGACGTCGATCGATCGCGTGCTTCTCCGCAAAGCCGACGAAGTAGGGCAACAGGATGAAGAGCGGTCCGAAAAAGATAAGTCCGCCGCTGACGTACTTCCAACCGTCTCCGAACGTCTGCAGGCTGGGCTCTACCTTGGCGTGAAAAGTATTGGGAACCCAGTCACCGTAGGTGACGCGGCGCCAGGCAACATGAGCGCCGACGATCAGCAAGAAGGGGACGGCGCGAGTAAAGGTCTCACGAATGAACGTGGTGATCGGGCGTTTCGCGCGAATCGACTCGAAGAGTGCGCTCAACTCGAGCAAGGCGAAGAGCATCACTCCTTCGGGACGCGTCAACGCGGCCAATGCGATGATGAAGGAGCCGAGCCACTGACGCTTGAGATTGCCGCCGTCACCGATTCGGGTGATCAAGGCCAGCACGACCAGCAAACCGAATAGTGGTGTCTCCATTCCGCCCATCGCGTGAATGCCCAACGTCGGCCGCGTGGCGAAGAGCAACGTGGCCATCGCGGCGAACCATGCTGTTGCTCCTAGACGCCTCGCCAATAAAAATATGGCGAGTACGGTGAGCAAGGTGATGGCCAAACCGATGCGGGGCGCAATCAGTTCGGGATCGATGCCCGCTCTATAGCCCCAACCGATGAAAATCGTCCAAAGGTAGTTGGTGTAGCCCTCGACGGCGGGTTCGCCGGCGTTGAAAACCAATCCCTCGCCGCGAGCGAAATTGCGCGCGTAAATGTAGGAGATGTAGGCGTCGTCTTGGGGCGGCTCGCCGTACTCGACGGGCACGATCCATGCGATTGCGATGGCCAGAGCCAACAGCAAGAGCGGGGGGAGTTTGGAGGAGCCGCGAGATTCGGACATCGATGAACTTAGAACGGGGTGATCCGGAGCGGCTTAACGGTAGGCTAGCCCGGATTATTCATGAACCGCGAGGCAAAACGCCTCGAATTGGTTCCTGCTGGCACTTTGCAGATACTTGCCCCCGCAGACGACCTTGTAAGGTCGTCGAGGACGCCAGTATCTGCAAAGT
>JBLINP010000051.1:0-19506 GCA_047639415.1 Planctomycetota bacterium
CCTATTTATCCCAGAGGACGAAGCGCCCTGCTCTGCTTGGTGTAGGGCGCTCCTAAGGGGCGACACGGACGCGAGTTAGGTGAGTTCGTCCGTTTACCAGTCAATCGCGAGCATCAGGCAGTGCAATCCGCTCCCAATACCGAACATGGCAACCCGCTGTCCGCTCTGAATGAAGCCCGCTTCTTCGGCCATGCTGAATCCCAGCGGCAACGAAACCGATCCAATGTTGCCCAGGGTTTCGACCGTCGGAAAGTCGCGCTCCGGATCCATGCCCAAAGTCTCCAAGAGGAGTTGTCGATGGCGGACTCCAACTTGGTGCGTGACGTAACGATCGATCGGTGTCGTTTCGAAATCGAACTCGTCTCGAAACTTCGCCCAGGTCTCCCGCGCCAACTCATTGCCCGCCAACATCAACGCTTCTGCGTCGGTGTGCATCAAAGGTCCGGTGTTGTTGCCCGCCCGATCACCTTGGCACAACTCATTGTGTTGAGTGGCCGAGCGCACGATTCCACCGAGCAAGCGATGACTACTCGGTTGGTTTTCATTTACGCGCGACAACACGACCGCTGCTGCGCCCGAGCCAATCGTCAAAGAGGCGAATGCGGTCTTCAACTCCGCTTTGCCAGCATTCTCCATCGCAAGCAAGGATTCGATGGTTTGCTCCACTAGGGGACCGCCATCTTCGCCTGCGACGACTAAGGCGTGATCGACACGACCGAGTTCAATTTTTTCAGCGGCGAGCACCATTGCGTTCGCAACGCCAAGACAGGCATTCGAAAGATCGAACACTTCGCAATCGTCGCGTAGTTCAAGTCGCCGATGCACGACCGATGCGGTGGCCGGTTCCATGAAGTCGCGACAGACGGAAGCGTGAATCAAGCAACCGATTTGATCGCGCGGAAGGCCTGCTTTGGCGAGCGCGAGTTCGCCCGCTTGTGCGGCGACTGTGCTTGGGCGAGTGCCCGGCTCCCAATGCCGACGCTCGCGAATTCCAGTCATCAATTCGAAGCGTCCGCTGCGCAGACGCAACTTCTCGTACAGAGGCGCCAAGCGCTCCTCGAGGGACTCGGACGTCACGACTCGATCGGGCAAGGCGTGGGCGAAGGCGTCGATGTTTACTTTTTGAAATCTCACAGCGTTATTTTGGGCCGAAGAGACTAACGCGTGCCCAATTTGAATCCAGATGGGACTTGGAGTCCGTACCCGCCCGCGAACGGGCGACCAGCTCCCATGGCGCCGCATTTGCCAATAAAGGCGGATCAATCCCACAAAAAACATGCCCCGACTCGTTGCTGGTTGACGGATGTCTCATTCCCCGGTCAGCTTGACCTCGTGCTCCGCCAGCGGTTCTCCCCGGCAAGCACTGCTGGACACCCAATGACGAGCTCTTCACCAAAGATTCTGCACGCGGATATGGACGCTTTTTTTGCGTCCGTTGAGATTCGTGATGACCCCAGGTTGGCGGGTCTTCCGGTCGCCGTTGGTGGTCGAGCGGAAAGCCGCGGAGTCGTTTCGGCAGCAAGTTATGAAGCTCGGCAATTCGGTGTGCATTCAGCGATGCCCACCGCGCGCGCCTTTGAGTTATGCCCGAGCTTGGTGCTCGTTCCGCCCGACTTCGATCGCTACACGCGCGCCAGCGGGAAGATCATGGATGTCTTTCAGCGTTACACGCCGATGGTCGAGCCGCTCTCGCTGGACGAGGCCTTTCTCGACACCACCGGTTGCGAACGTTTGTTTGGTGATTCGGTCGAGATCGGCAAGCGCATCAAGCAGGATATTTTGCGCGAGACGGGTTTGGTCGTGTCGATTGGAATCGCGCCCTCCAAGTTCTTGGCCAAGCTAGCCTCGGATCTCGACAAGCCCAACGGTTTCCGTGTCATTCAAGAACACGAGATTCGAACGGTTCTCGATCCCTTGCCGGTCGAAAAGATTTTTGGAGTTGGACCGCGTACCGCGATGCGATTGCATGCTTTGGGCGTCACAACGGTCGGCGATCTTGCCAGTCGCGAGCGAGGGGATGTGTTGCGCGAGTTTGGTTCCAGCGGAGCTTGGATATACGACTTGGCCAATGGCGAAGACCCTCGGAGGGTGACTCCGCGACGGGATGAGAAGTCGCACGGTATGGAGCGCACCTTCCCCAAAGACATCACGGATCGCGAGGAGTTGCGGGCACTGCTTTTCGAATTCTGTGAAGACGTTTCTTACGACTTGCGAACGCGAGGCCTGCGCGGACGCACGATCGCAATCAAAGCACGCTTTTGGAACTTCAAGACGGTGTCGCGTACGAAAACGCTCAGCTATCCGACCAATCTCGGTCCGCGCATTCACGCGACGGCTTGTGAGTTGCTCGAACGGGTTCCTCCTGGACCGCTGCGTTTGCTGGGGGTTTCGGTTTCCAGTCTCGAGGATGTGCGTCAGCCCAGGCAGGCACAACTATTCGGCGATCAGGATGTTGCGGAGCCCGCCATTGATGAGCGCGTCGGCGCGGCGATGGCCGGAGCTGACAAGTTGAAACGGAAGTACGGTCGGGATGCGATCGTTCCTGCCAGTTTGCTTTCGCGCTTGGCGGCCGCTCGCGAGTCCGATCAAAAAGCTGAGACGGAGAAGGAAGCGCGACGTCGACCGCAAGCGAACCACGCTTAAGTTGGTTGGGGTACTGCGTGGTTCTGTTGGCTGAAGCTTTGTCGGCTCTGATGTGCTGGCGGTGGAGTTTCGGTGGTGGAAGCCTATTGATCGTATTGGATTGGGTTTTTAATCGATTCGACGCACGAGTTTTTTTGGTTCGTGCGTCTCGAAGCTGAGGGGGGAGAGGAAAGTGAAGAGGATGGGGAGGAGCGTTGATGGGAATTGGGACTGTGAAGTTTGTGGGAGAGAGAGGAGAGAATTACTTAAACGGGCGGGGTAGGGAGTCGGCGGAGGAATGTTGAGTTCGGGAGAACGACACGGGATTGCGGGGGTGAGGAGAGAAGGTTTTAGACTGGGATGCTTGTGAGTTTGGGAGTGAGATGAGCGGGAGGGCGATAGTGGAAGATAGTGGGCGTAGTGAGAGGGGCGCTATGCAGGCGATAGACATTTGGAGCGAGGATCGAAGTACGGAGGCTCGATCCGACCGACAGGCGACGATGGGAAATTAGTGCCGGATATTGGAGGCTGGTGACAGGGGGTGCGGTGATGGTGTTTGTGCTTGCCGCGCGAATCGTCTTAGCCGTGAACGCGAATCGGTTGAATTGCCGAATAGATATGTAATACGGAACTTATTTGCGAATTGGATTAAGTTTGATCGTCATGTTTTAGACTTGATGCGTACTTGGTCTCATGAACTCAAGACTCGCAACAATGGATACAAACGTTCTCGTTCCTGAACTTTCACTCGGTGAATTTTGAACGGTAACTCGGCAAGTTGGTCGATCGCGGAATGGCACTAATCGAAAGGTGCGAAAGCAGTCGAAGGCGAAACGAAGTGCGACTTTCGGTGGGGCGGTCAATGGCGGTTCGAAACGGAACTCGAACTCAAGCGCGGCGCCTGCATCAAATGGAAAGCCAACCTATGTGAATCCAAATGAGCCCAAGCTCGCAACAAAGTCCGGCAAAGTCCTCCACTCGGCTAGGCCCTCCGTCTCCGATTCTCACGGTGTGCACGTAACGGTCAAACTTCGCGGCGAAATTCCCAACCTGCGACAAAAGCATGTCATCGAAGCCCTTGAGCGCTGCTTCAGCAAAGCCAAAGATCGCTTCGAGTTCGAACTGAACGCCTACACGGTGATGAACAATCACTTTCACTTCCTCGTCTACGTGCGCAGCAACGAAGCCCTCAGACGCGGCATGCAAGGCTTAAATATTCGCAGAGCCCGAACCATCAATAGGCTCTTCAACCGCAAAGGCAAAGTCTTTGCCGACCGTTTCCACGCCCGGGTCGTTCGCGGCTGGAACGCGATCAAAAAAGCCCTGCGCTACGTCGTTCAAAACGCGCGCAAGCATCAAGTCCCAATCCCGGCTGGTCAATGGGACCGTTATTCCTCCGGTCACTATCGACGCACCCACTGAACCGATCCAAAAGACCTTGTACGCTGACTAATCAGACTTCCTCGGCAATAGTTGGTGACTCTCTTTTCCGGCTACGCTTTCGTGCCCCAAACGCACCAACAGTTATTAGCGAAGAGCAATCGTCCCGCTTCATCCTTGTACGGATCGGTTTCGCGTTCAACAGCATTCCAAACGGCTTCGCGTTGATCATGCGTCAACTCGGAGAGCATGCGCTTGAACGAACTAGAGAGGTCTCCTAGAAAGCTGCGGTACTCGGCAAACGACGCGTAGTTCATGTGGACGGTAATTATCTCGCTGCTCACATCTTGAAAGCCCGCGTCGATCAACAATGCAGCGAGTGCGCCTTTTTCAGCGAGACGAAACGGACCCGGCGCATCGTCAGGCGGGGACTCCAGTCCCAATTCTACCCGTGCGGCGCGCATGGGCGTAGCAAGGAATGGAGCGGTTTTAGGATCGGCCCAAACGGATGCAGCCAAGCGAGCTTTTGGTTTAAGCGCGGCGTGGATGTGAGTCAGGACGCGCGCGGGGTCGAGCATGAGCATCAAGCCCCAACGCGAAACTGCAGCGTCGAAGCTCTCGGCTTCGAAGTCGAGTTCGTGTGCGTCCACCTCGATGAACTCAATATTCGTGAGTTCCGCGCGTTGCGCGCGTTCGGCTGCGAAGCGAATCATTTCTGGTGAGAGATCGCAGGCCGTGACTCGCCCGCTGGGTCCTACGACCTTCGCTGCGGTAAGTGCGGGTTCGCCGACTCCCGTGGCTACATCGAGAACATGATCGCCTTTGACGGCACCGCTCTGTTCCACCAGGCGGCGATTGAGGTTGCTGGTGCCAAGCTCAAATACGTTCCACCATTCACTCCATCCACTGGCGACTGAACTCCACGCCGTGCGTTGGGTTGTTTGAAATTCAATCGGATCAATCGGTTGGTTGCTCATCTAAGAGATGGTTTGGAGTGAGGGCATTGACTGAAAGGAGGGGGGTGGCCCGGCGGCCTACAATCGGCGAATGGAATGCGAATACGTGGCAGAACCGATCGGTCGCTAATTGTCGACTTTGCGAAAAATTGAAATGCCTACGGCTGCAAAGGCGCAACCGATAGCGAGCAAAACGCCGCATGGAACCAACATGTCGGAGAGGTCATAGCCGCGCCACATGGCTCCTTCGACGGCAGTAATTGCCCACTTGAAGGGACTGATGACGCTGACCTCGATCAACCACCCGGGCATAGCCATGAGCGGAATCATTCCGCCTCCGATCATGGCGAAAGGCATCATGATGCCCCAAGAGGAACCCGCGACGGCGGATTCGGTTTTCCCCATGACGCTGATCGTCAGCATGACGCCAGTGAAGCAGAGCGACGTGGCCGTCATGGCGAGTAGTAGCAGCGGCAAGCTGTCGAAGCGCACACCTAAGGCCAACCATCCGAATCCAAGTATGGCGGTCATGGCGAGCATCGCTCCGATGAAGCAAGCCAGTGCTTTCCCGCCCAAAATCTGTGCGCGGCCGATGGGTGCGATGCGTAAACGTAGCAGCGTGCCGGTGGTGCGCTCACGAACGAGCGTGATCGCGAACGACATGGCGATGCTCATCAGTCCCCAGACCAGCGCCTGTGGGAACGTGACGTCGTAAGCGGAGCGAGGGGCCGCTTCGGCTTGCTTGGTTACATCAACCACTTTGATCATCGACGATGAATCGACTCCGGGCTTTGGATCCGCGGTTCCTTCATCGCCATCTTCATCTTCCTCGAGGTCGAGTTGATCGACGAAGATTCCGACAGCGCCAAGAAAGGTCTGAACCACGAGCTTTTGAGCGAAGTTGATGTCCTCGCTCTCTGCGATCTCGGATCCAATCCGCGCAATGTCGAAACTGATCAACTCTTTATCGAGAAAGCGATCTTGGATGGATCCAAACGTCGCGCCCATCAAGATGCCTTCGAGGAAGCCCGCTTCAGCTTGGCGACGCGGATCGATACCGATTACTAGCTGACTCGTTTCGCCCGAGTCCGCTCCAAACATGGCGTACGGATTGTCGCCATAACCTGACGGAATTCGAAGATAGGCGGCGCGTCGGCCCTTTTTGACCGATTCGTGGGCGTCCTCAAATGAGGTGAGCAAAACCGCCGCTTGCTTTCCATCCGCCGCATCGGCACTTATCGATTCCCGCTCCAATTGAATCGAGGCGTGCGCGGCCAATTGTTCAATGAGCTGGCCGGATTCATAGCTTTTGCTCTCATCGATGATCAAGAGCGAAATGCCCTTGCTGCCGCCGTCGCTGTCACTTGAGAAAATGGCTCCGAAAAAGAGCGCGTACATGAGCGGGAAGGCCAAGATCCAAAACAGACTGAGCTTGTCGCGAACGATCAATCGCAAGTCCTTCATAGCCAGCGCGATGATGCTATTCATGAGTCGCGCAAGCTCCGTCCAGTGAGTCCGAGAAAGACGCGTTCGAGGTCGGGACGTTCGACCCGCAACTCGCGAATGTCGAGCTGACTGTTGCCTAGGTTGGCGAGAATTTCGAAGGGTCGTTCGCAATCGATGCGAAGGGTGGTGCCGTCAAGCGATGCCGCCAGGTCGACCCCGAGCACCGTGGCGTCTTTCGGTGGGGGACTTGTGAGCTCTACATGAACGAGAGAGCCGCCGCCGTGCTTCGAAATCAATGCATCCAAGGTGTCTACGGCCAACAGTTTGCCCTGGTCCATGATCGCAATGCGATCGCACAACCGGGCTGCTTCTTCCATGTAGTGCGTCGTATACAACAAGGTCGTTCCCTGCCGACGAAGCTCTTCGATGCTCTCGAAAATATGGTTTCGCGATTGCGGATCGATGCCCACCGTGGGCTCGTCGCAAATCAAAACAGCGGGCTGATTAACGATCGCGCAGGCCAAATTCAACCGACGCTTCATACCTCCCGAAAAGGTCCCAACGCGGTCCTTCTTGCGATCGGCCAAACCCGAAAAGTCGAGCGACCATTCAACCCGCTCGCGCAAAGCCGCGCCGCGCAAACCATAGAGGGCTCCAAAAAGCTCCAGGTTCTCGACCGCACTCAGCTCCTCGTAAAGCGCCAAGTCTTGCGGCGCCACGCCAATCTTGCTGCGAACCTCCGCGCGTGTCGGATCGCTGGCTCCATCGATCGTGATCTCGCCGCTATCCGCAACCAGCACACCAGCTAGCATCTGAATCGTCGTCGATTTACCGGCGCCATTTGGACCAAGCAGAGCAAAGGCCTCACCCGGTTGAATAGCAAAGCTGACGTCATCGACTGCCTGAAGTTTGCCGTAGCTCTTAGAAAGTGAGGCAACCTTAATCATCGCCGCACTATACAGATTTTCGCGGCCCGATAGCGCTCCCCCGAAGCGCTCTTAAACCTCGGGCGTCTTCGCCGGAAAGTCGGCGAAGGGGAAGGGCGGCTGATCATCGTTGAACGTGACGTAGCGGACGATGAGGGCGAAGTATCGGAGCATCAGTTGACCGAACTGTTTTAGTCGGGGGCGAGGAGCCTCACGGGTGACTAGCGCCGCGATCAATTGGAGGACGACCAGGATCGTCAGCGCGCCGGCGAGGATGTTCAGGATGAAGGCGAACACGAAGGAATAGAGTACTCGTAACCCGATGTCTGTCCGCGCGAGTTGTGTCGGCTGAGGCGCAGCTTGGGCATCGGAAAGGTCTTGGAAGGGAGGCGTGTTGGCGTTCATGGGAACGGGGGGCTCTTTTGAATTGGGGATTGGCGAAAGCGCGCGAACCGAGAGGCAGGCTTAGCGATTAAACGCAAGGTGCGCTCGAGGCGCACCTTGGTTGGAAGGGATGTCTTGTATTGAAGCACGGCGGCTTCCGTTATTTCGAATGAGGCTTCGAAACTTGCGGCGCAGAACCAGGCTGCCTTGGCGTGCCCAGCGGAATTCACGTCCGAGTAATGCCATTCCAATCGGAAGAACGAGGAAGGCTGGGCCTGGCGTGAAGATGAGGATGACACCGAGGATAAGAGTGAGTGAACCGAATAGGAGATCGGCGCAGCGTCGTAGGGGGCTTCGTGAGCGGATTTCTGAGCGGGTCATGAGATTAGGGTGGCCTGAGCGCCAAGGCTTCTTCCGCCCTTCTTAGGAGAGATTGCTTCGCTCTTTCACCCTAACCTTGTTCTTTAGCGGAATCAGTACCCGAGAAGCTCGGCGCAAATGCGAAGGACCCCGACAGATCGCTCTGGCGGGGTCCTTTGGGCTGTTGCTAGGCCGAAGTGCTTAGTGTTCGTCCGAGAGGTAGCTCATAAAGGACATGCCAATGTCTTCGAATTGGTGGGAGCGCGGAACTTCAATGGCGTCCTTGATGCAGACCTGCTCGCACAACTTGCACGAAACGCAGTTCTTGTCGATGACCTTCGCCACCATCAGGTTCTGTGGCAGACCAAAGTGGCCATCGTAGCTCTCGTCGTAGGGCACCATTACAAGGGCTTCGAAGGGGCACACATCGACGCAGTACTCGCAACCGGTGCAAAGATCGTCGTGTACCAACGCTTTGGGAACTTGCTTGGCCTTGATGCGCTGAACCAGTTCGCCTTTATTGTCGTCAATGGCGTCAAAGGGGCAGTAGACGCCGCAGACCGAGCAGTTGATGCACAGGTCGGGATCGATAAAGAATTGATCGCCACCGGTGATGGCGTTCGTCGGACAGACGCGTTCACAGATGGTGCAGGCCGTGCACTTGTCGGTGATAAAGTGAGCCTTCCACTGGAAGCTTTCCATCACAGCGGCATCGGTGAAGAGCACGATTTCTAACTGGGCATGGCCGTCGTAACGGCTTACCGATCCGACGTAGTCAAGCTGGGGATCGAGCTCGAGCGTGGTCATGAACTGAGAAGGGAAGGACTTTGAAGTGTGCGTCAAAGCGCGCACTTTGGGATCGGTCAACCAACCGGCGACAAAGACTTCGTTACCGGCTTGCGATACGTGATGCCTGTACATCGGCATGTCGGTGGGGAGCCCGTACTTGAAGCGATCGCGAACGGCGGGAACGCGCGTCGGGAATCGGAAGGTGACTTTGGTCAAACCCGTTTCGTATTCGACGCTGTAGTCGCGGCCATAACGTCGATCGCGCTCGACACGATCTTCGGTGACATCGCGCCAGCGAGCCCACTCGAGCTCCCAGCCCGGCACTTCTTTCAGCTTGCCGAGGTCTTCGGCGTCCGGCACTTCGCCGGAGAAACTGATCGCAGCGGTCGGACAAATGTCGATGACCTCCCGCGCGTTGTACTTGTCGGTAGGATGCGTATCTAGCGCGTGGGCCTTCTCGTCATCTCCCATGAAGAAGACTTCAGGGAAATCCTGACAACAGGCATCACAAGCGATGCAGAGCTCGGGATCGACGGCGTAGGCCTCGTCAATGGTCTCTAAAATAGCGGCGGTCTCGCTCATCGGTCTGAATCGTTCTGATCGTTCTCTGTCTAAGGGGGGGGCCCCCTCAAGAGGAGCCTTCACGTCATCTAAGCTATCACAAGCCCCTTCACACAAAAGACTTGTGGTTTGCGGGCGATTGCTCAGCAGAGACTGCTCAATCGGCCCAAATCATTGTATGCCAAGCCATTGGCGCTACAAGTGCTGATCGGACGAACTCTACCGTTCACTGGAGATTTTCTGCCTCCAGGTCCGCCGGGAAAGCCCTGCCAGCCCCAGTTCCTCAGTGGGCTTCCAGCCAATTGGCTCCCCGCCCGCATTCGACGACCAACGGAACCTTCAATTGGACCGCCTGCTCCATGCACTCGCGGACCAGGGCCTCGGTCTCTTCGAACTCGTTGGTGGGCACTTCCAGAATTAGCTCGTCATGCACCTGCAAGAGCAATTGAGCGGAGAGATTGGAGGCCTCCAGGCGCTCGTGAAGGTCGATCATGGCGCGCTTGATGATGTCGGCCGCCGAGCCTTGGATGGGGGTGTTGACCGCCACGTTTTCCGCGGTCGCGCGAACGCGCGCATTCGCGGAATGAATGTCGGGGGTCTGGCGGCGGCGTCCCATCATGGTTTCGACGAAACCGTTTTCGCGCGCGGATTCCTTGACGGCTTCGATCCAATCGCGAATGCGCGGGAAGGCAGCGAAGTAGCGCTCGATGAATTTCAGGGCTTCGGGAACCGACATGTCGGTTTCGCGAGCGACACGCTGCGGGCCCATGCCGTACAGGAGTCCAAAATTGATCACCTTGGCTTGGCTGCGCATGGTGCGATCGACGAGTTCGGGGAACACTCCAAAGAGCGTGGCTGCCGTCGCGGCATGAATGTCGTCGCCACGCTCAAAGGCCGCGATCATTTTTTCATCGCCGCAATAGTGCGCCATGACGCGCAATTCGATTTGACTGTAGTCGGCCGCTAGGAATTCCCAAGTGCCCTTGTCATCGGCTTCACGCGGAATGAAGGCTTCGCGCAGCTTGCGGCCGCGTTCCGATCGAACAGGAATGTTCTGCAGGTTGGGATCGCTCGAAGCGAGTCGCCCCGTAGCGGCGGCCACCTGACTGAAGGAACAATGAATTCGTCCTGTCTTTGGATTGACGTAACGCGGCAACGCATCGATGTAGGTGCTCTTGAGTTTGTTGACCTCGCGATACTCCAATAGCTTCGCGACGATGGGTACGCCAGGGTACTTTTCGGTCAGGGTAGCTGCGTCGGTTGCCCAACCGGTCTTGGTCTTTTTGGGCTTCTTGACACCAGCCGCATCTTGAATGCGCAACTCTTCGAACAGGATCGTTCCGAGCACCTTGGTACTATTCAGATTGAAGTTGCGACCAGCGAATTCTTGAACGGTATGGGAGAGTTCAAGGAGTTCGATTTCGTAGGCTTCGCTGAGTCCCTCAAGCAACGTGGTATTGAGACGCACTCCGCGTTCTTCCATGCGGGCGAGCACATTGACCAAAGGCATCTCAAGCTCGTGAAACAACGATTCGACACCGTTCTCTTCGAGTTCGACGTTCAGGCGCTCGTAGAGCCTGAAGGTGACGTCCGCATCTTCGCAGGCGTATTCAGCCACGACTTTGACCGGAACTTCGGCCATGGTGATTTGCTTGGCACCGCTTCCAATGAGTTCCTTGGTGGGGATTTTTTGGATGTTGAAATAGTAGAGCGCGAGCGAGTCCAGATTGTGACGACGCCCAGCTCCAGCAATGCAAAAGCTGGCCACCATCGTGTCGAAATTGGGCGGTGCAGGACAGGCGCCGTTCGAGATTAGAACCAGTTGGTCGTACTTGTAGTTTTGACCGATGCGAAAGAGCGACTCGTCGCTGAACAAGGGCTCGAGACTCTCGAGTATGCGCGCCTTCTCGTTCTCTTCGAACAGCGGCGGATCGGAGTTGAACGGAACGTAGAAGGCCCGTCCTTCTGCAGCACTGAACGAGGCCCCGACGAGTTCAGCCTGCATCGAAAACAACGATGTGGTTTCCGTGTCCATCGCGAACGTGCCGGCTTTGATCAGTTCCGCGACCATGGCCTTGAGTTCAGCCTCGGTTCCGATCGTGTTGTAATCGCGCTCGATTTCGTCTTCAGCAACCGCCATGACTTTCGTCGCCAAGCTCTGAAAATCGAGACGTTTGAAAACCTGGCTGAGCTTTTCAGGGTCCGGCGCAGGCTCGGTCAACGAATCGAAGCCAGGTTCGAGCGGAACCGCTGTATCGATGGTGACGAGATCAAGCGACAGCAGCAGCATCTCGCGCGAGTCTTCAATTTTCTCGCGTTGCTTGGGCGTCAACTTGTCGAGGTTCTCTAAAACACCCGCGATGGTGTCGAACTCAGAAATGAGCTTGATCGCGCCCTTTTCGCCAATGCCTTTAACTCCCGGAATATTGTCCGAGGCGTCGCCCATGATCGCGAGCACCTGAATCATGTTGTCTGGAGTTGTCCCAAACTTTTCTTTCACGGCATCGATGCCTTGAACGACCAAATCGATGCCCGGTTTGAAAATGTTGTAGAGCTGCACGCGCTCGGACACGAGCTGCATGAAGTCCTTGTCGCCGGAGACCAACATCACCTCGAAGCCCGCGGCCTCGCCTTGCTTGGCCAGCGTCCCGATCACATCGTCGGCCTCGAAGCCCGGAATTTCGAAAAGCGGAATACCGTGGGCGTTGACGACATCGCGAATGAAGTCGAGTTGCGCAATCAGCTCCTCGGGGGCCTTTTCACGGGTCGCTTTGTAGTCGGCGAACTGCTTGTGCCTGAACGTTGGCCCCTTCGCGTCGAGAGCCACAGCAATCAGGTCAGGCTTCTCCTGTTCCAAAATGCGACGCAGAGCCATCGTGAACCCATAGGTCGCGCCGGTCGGAATCCCGTCGGTCGTCGCTAGGCCGGACCTAGCTAGGGCGAAGTGAGAGCGATAGGCAAGCGCGGTACCGTCCAATAAGAAGAGTCGTTTCACGCCCGAGAGGATATCAGTCTTGGCCTCACGAGTTAGACTTCTCCGCTTCAAATGAGTCACGATCGAATTCACTTTGCGCCGCCAGTCGACGGTTTCATCGCCTTGGGCGGTGAATCCCCTGAGGATTTCTTCTGTCCGGACCGCCTAGCGACCTGGTCGCGCGCAGAAATCCTGCCCTCGCGCGTAGGGGATCTGGTGGCTCGAGTTCCGTTGCCAGGAACTCGCGACGAAGATGGTCGCGCTTACGAACGTCCCCGCGGCGCGGGGACGGGCTACGTCATTCTGCGTCTTTATCGCACGAGCTTTGGAAACGGAATGCGGGCACGACTGTCCCACCCGCGCAGCTTGAGCTTGGCGGAGCGCGAATGGAACTTGTCGTGTCAGTTACGCGAAGCGGGCGTTGGCACCGCTGATCTCATGATGGCGGTCGCGCGCGGAACCGGCTTCTATTCGAAGTTGAGTGTGTTGGTCGTGCGCGAGCTGACGGGCATGCTGACCTTGGACCGCTGGATGCAGGATCCGGATCTCTCTACGGAAGAGCGCGAATTGGGTTTGGAGTCGCTCTCCGGCGCATTCGATCGTTTAGAGCGCAGTCAAATCGTCCTGCCTGAACTCAAACCAGAGGATATCTTTGTATCCAAGCGTGCCGAATTGAAAAAGTCCTGCGGATTGAAGGAAAACGAAGACCAAGCCCCGGCTCCCATTCGGCGTTTGCCAGGTGTCGTGTTCGCCAATCTTCGTGGGGGCTTTCGCGCAACCAATCCTCGCGATAAACGGGCGTCGGCGACAGCGTCCGAGCTTCGCAATCTTGTTTCAAACCTGCCCGCCCGCGTTTCTTGATTTCAAACGCTCACTCGTCATGACGAACGATTCTGATTCCAGCCAAGAGCACTCTCCCGCCCGCGTTTTTTTTAGTGGGATCTTGATGGGACTCGCGAACGTCGTTCCAGGCGTGAGCGGGGGCACGATGATTTTAGCGATGGGGCTCTATGACGCCTTTATCGACAAGGTCGCGCGCCTCTCGAGCTTTCGCTGGAACCTGGGCTTGTTCATTTTCTTCGCCATTTTTGGCGTGGGCTTAGTCATCGCCTTGGTGGGCGGTTCCAAAGTTGCCGTGACCTTAGTCGCCGAGCAGCGTTGGATCATGTACTCGCTCTTCATCGGCCTCACGCTTGGCGGAGTGCCCGAGTTGATCGCGCAGTGCCGTCCAGCAAAAGCGACCGTGTGGATCGGCGGTGTGATTGGTTTTGCGTTAATGGCGACGCTGGCCTTCGTTCTCGACTCCGCTCCAGTTCCGCAGAACATGATGAGCTTCTTTTTGGTCGGCGCGTTGGCAGCTTCGAGCATGATTCTGCCTGGTATCTCAGGTTCAACGATTCTTTTGATCTTCGGTTTCTACGAGGTTGTGATCGGCAGCTTGTCCAGCGATGCACTGCGCGAAGACTTGATGGGCAGTTTGATGATTGTCGGACCGGTGGGCGCGGGCGCGGCGGTGGGCATCGCGCTCTTGTCAAACGTACTCAAGGTCTGCCTCGCAAAGTACCGGCTTGGATCCCACGGTTTTCTCATGGGGTTATTGGTCGGCTCGCTCTTGGTTATTATTCCATTCCAGGAGCCCGTCAATGCCGAACTGGCTGTGAAGGCTCAGCGCAAAGCCGTTGCGATGGTTCTAGAAGGTGCGACCGCGGAGCAAATCGAGGAGCAGCGCGGAGTTCAGTATGACGACGTGGCCTTGGCGCGCATTCGAAAAGAGTACGACGGAAAGACCGCCACCGAACTGAAGCGCATGTCGGACAAATTGACGTACTTCAGTCCCAGCCTTCTGCAAGCGCTGAGTTCACTCGGCCTCATCATTGCCGGCTATATCATTACTCAGTTGATCGGGCGACTTGGCGCTAAACCCACCGATTGAGACTCGATATCGCTATTTGGCGAACGGGTAGTCGATCAGTCGTTTGCGAGTTCGAGCCCTAGTCGGCGTATCCGGTTCGCCTTCCGCAGCGGCAATGAACATAGCTTCTCGCGCGTAGCTTTGACTGAGATCAAACTGCGACGCATCGTCACGAGTTAGATGAGCCAGCAATCCGAGCACTTCACCGATGCGGGGATGCCCGCGCACGATGGACTCGCGACAGGTCGTAAGCGCCAACTGCCCGAGCAACAGTGCTTCGCCTTCTTCCCCGAGCATCAGTTTTGCTTCCGCCAATGTATGCAGAAGGACGCCGTAGTCTGCATCGGTACTGTTCGAAATCTTTCCGTACAGTTCACGGGCTAGTTCGAGCGTTTGAACGGCCGTTTGATACTCGCCTTCAGCGAGTTGCAAGCGGCCTTGGTCGATCAATGCGTTGCAGTATCGAAGCGGCTCTTCACTCAGATCCGTCGTACTAAGCAGCAGGATTTCATCGAGGGCTAGCGCGCAGGCTTCTAGATTGCCAATTTCCAGATATAGGTGAATGAGTTGGTGCAGCGTATCCCAGTACGCGTCGGGCAACCGGTCTGAATGTCGATCTAGAATGGCTTTGGAATAAACCAATAGGTCTTCAGCCTCTTGCAATCGTCCACGATCACACAAGAGCCCGCCCAAATAAGTACAAGCACTCGCTTCGCTTAAATCGGCATTCTCTGCAACAGCCGTCTCAAGTGCGTTTCGAAGCGTGTTCTCGGCATCTTCGTACAAGCCGATGCGCCACTGGATGAACCCAAGGTTGCGTTGAACGTAAGCTCCAATCACCGGACTTTTTTTGAATCGTTCCGGCAAGCGCGCAGCCGCGTGACTCAATGCAGTGCGAATGGTCGTGTCGGGGCCGCCGAGCAAGGGCGTGTCGGACAGCAGCACGTCATCACGCAAGTAATTGAGAATCGTGTTCCCCCGACGTTGGGCCAAACGCACGGTCTTGAACTGATTCTCAAGCTCTGCAAGCGCCGCGCTTTCCGCATCACGGGCTTCCTCCGCTTGCAGACGCGCGAGCGCCTCGGCGTCTCGAGCTTCCTCGGCCTGCTCGCGCGCAACAATCTCGGCATCGCGTGCGGATTCCGCTCGCGCGCGCGTAAGCGCTTCAGCGTCGCGTGCCAGCGTGACATCTTCAGCGCGTAGGGCGAGTTCAGCCGCCGAATGCCGATAGAACAAACCCGCCGCGAGTATTGTGAGAAACAGAAGACCGGTTAGCGCCGATGCCCTTCGATTGCGCGCGATCAGTTTGCGCAACTGATAAACCGCGCTGGTCGGATGCGCTAAGACGGGTTCGCCGGCCAAGTGACGACGAAGGTCATCGGCCAATGCGTCCACACCTTGATAACGTTCCAAGCGGTTGGGAGCCAAAGCTCGCGCGCAAACCCAATCGATCTCCCGACTGAGTTTTGGCCGAAGCTTCGATGGACGTGCGTTGTCGCCTCGCTCCAAAGCTTCGAAGAATTGACGAATGCCGTCTTCTGGACGATAGGGGCGTTTGCCGGTGAGCATTTCGTAGAGCAGTACGCCGAGCGAATACACGTCGCTGCGCACATCGAGGCGCTCCGTATTGAATTGTTCGGGCGACGCGTACGCGGGCGTGCCAGCAAACTCACGACTTACGGTCACATCGCCGTCTGCCGCTAGCGATTTAGCCAACCCGAAATCGAGGACGTGCGGGCGGGCATCCGCGGTGACCAAAACGTTGGAAGGTTTTAGATCTCGGTGCAAGACGCCGTTTTGGTGCGCGTGACTCACAGCCGCACACAGATCTAGAAAAACGTTGATCACCTGGCGAACGGTTCGTTGCGGCCCGCCTTTTGGATTGGCCCAATGCGTAATCGGAACTCCATCGATCCACTCCATGGCCATGAGCGGCAAGCCATCCACAACTTCGTAGCCGTGGATTGTCACGATGCAGGGATGGCTGAGTGAAGAGACCGCTTCGATTTCGCGTTGAAAGCGTTCGCGTGATGAACGCGAGGAAAACGAACCCGCAATCAAGCGTTTCAGCGCGATGTCGCGGCCAGTTCCCGGTTGGCGAGCGCGATAAACGACGCCCTGGCCTCCGCGATCGATCTCTTCGATCAGTTCGTAACTACCGATGCCGCCCATCTGATCCTGGGCTTCCGACTCATGCGCCAGCTTGACCCAATCGTCGTCAGTTGAATCAAATCCAAACAACGACTCTTCATCGTCACTCAGTACGCGCGATTCGCTGATCTCGTCGGCATTCTCGTTGTCTGCGCTCATCGACACCTATATTCGCATGTCATCCGCAACTTCGACAGCACCCTCATTCGGTGATCTACGAACTGACCGAAAAATCGGCGACGAGCAACTCCAAGTTCCTATTTCCGCGCCAGTGGTTCCAGCGCGGAGTGTGAACCAGCCGTATATCCATGCCCATTTGCAGTTCGTCACGTCGGTCGGCCATTCCAAAGGCCAGCGCCTTCATGACCGTCGCTCCGCGCCTAACGTCCAGTCGCAGGTGACGCTTGTCCGCTCCCAATATGGTCGGCGGACGTTCGAGACGCAGGTAAGAGGAGACGAATAACGGTTTCGAGTTTTGCTCACCGAAGGGTTCCAAACGATCAATCTGATTCATCAATGCTGGAGTGATTTCAGACAGCGGCAGCTCAGCGTCGATAGTCAGCGTCGCTTCTTCGCGTCCGTTCGCCTCGAACATTTCACGCGCTCGTTCGCAAACTGCAGAGCGCAAGGCCGTGATTGAATCGGCGCTGACTTCGCAGCCGGCCGCTTGTTCGTGCCCGCCGAAACGCAGCATGTGTTCGGCACCACCCTTCATGGCATCGAGCACGGAAAAGCCCGCGATTGAGCGTGCGCTTCCGCGTCCTTCGGCTCCGTCGAGTCCAATCACGATAGCTGGTCGGTGGTATCTGTCGACCAAACGCGCGGCGACAATTCCGACCACGCCTTGATGCCAATTTTGACCGGCGACCAAGATCACCGGGTATTCATCCGGATCCAAAAAGTGTTCTTCGACATCCGCAAGCGCCTGTTCGAGAACGCCGCGCTCGATCTCTTTGCGTTCGGCGTTGAGGTCGTCGAGCTTTTGCGCGCAAGCTTTCGCGTCTTCCGCCGTTTCGGCCAGGAGCAAGTCCACCGCACATTGCGCGCTGCCCAATCGCCCCGATGCATTGATGCGCGGCCCAATTTGAAAGCCAACATCTTCGGCCGTGAGTTCGCGACCCTTCAATCCGCAGATCTCGAGCATCGCGTTCAAACCGTGATTCTTCGTGGCCGCCAGGGCGCGAAGTCCAAAGCGAGCGAAAATGCGATTCTCATCAATCAGGGGAACGACATCACAAACCGTCGCGATCGCGACGTAAGCACAGGCTTCTTCCAAGAAGATCTTCATGGCAGGGGACGTGTTGCCTTCCGGCGCCATGTGCTTCGCTAATCCCCAAGCCAATTTGAATGCCACGGCGCCGCCGCACAACTCGCGCCACTCATAGGTTGAAGTCTTGACCTTTGGGTTCACGATCGCGACGGCGTCCGGCAAAGGTCCATCGGGCGGTTCGTGGTGATCGGTGACGATGGTGTCGACGCCGGCTGCCTTCAACTGCGCGATGGTTTCGCCCGCCGAAGTTCCGTTATCGACGCTGATGACGACGGTGGAATTTGTATCGCGCGCGCGATCAACCGAGTGCGTACCGAATGAGTAGCCGTCGACTAGACGGTTGGGGATGTGCCACTGAACATTGGCGCCCACCAGTTTCAGCATGCGCACGAGCAGCGAAGTGCCCGTGACACCGTCCACGTCATAATCGCCGTGAACGAGGATGTTCTCGCCCGCCTCGATGGCTTTTGCCAAACGCTCGACAGCCGGTTGCATGTCGGGCATGCCCATTGGGTCGCGCATGCCTTTGGGGGCGGCTACTAAGAAATGCAGCGCTTCCGCGGGGTCGGTGTGCCCTCGGTTGACCAGTAAACTGGCCGCTACTTCAGGAATGTCGCAATAGCCGGCGACGCGTCGCACGACCTCAGAATCAGGGGTTCTAATTTTCCAGAGTGCCATGACCGCAGGGTAGCGATTCCCATCGCGGGAGGAGAGGGATTTGGATGGGAATGGGGGGCAATCTACTGATCGAGGGGGAGAGAAGAAGCGGAAGAAATACTTAAACGGGCGGGGTAGGGAGTTTGCGGAGGGATGTGAAGATGGGGAGGAGGGAGCAGGATTGCGGGGTTGAGGAGGGCGGGGGGAGTTTGGGAGGGAGTTGAGCGGGGTTGGCTCGGGACACTATGGGGAGGGGGGAAAGGCGGAAGAGGAAGAGGACTTGGGTATGGCGACTGGCGAACGACGACTGGCTGAGGTTGGTTTCGTTCGACTGAAGGCGGTGGTGGATTAGTGCCGGAAGTTTCGGGTTGTTGCTCGAGGTGATGGAACTGGTTTTTTGCTGGCGTCGCGATGAACGTGAAACCGTGATTGATAGAATTTCAAATAGGGCTTGTATATGGCACTTATATGCAAAATGAAACCATTTCGATCGTCATACTTTTAGTCTTGAAACGTATTGGTTCTCATGAACTCAAGACTCGCAACAATAGATTCGAACACGCTCGTTCCCGAACTCTCGTTGGGTGAATTTCGAACCGTAACTCGGCAGGTTGGTCGATTGAGGAACGGCGCTAATCGAAACGTAGGAAAGCAGTCGAAGACGGAATCCAAGGCAAAGCCAAAAGCAAGAACTAGTAGAGCGGCAAGCGTTGCCTCGAATCGCAACTCAAATCCAAACGCCGGCTTTATCTCAAATGGCAAGCCAACCTATGTAGATCCAAATGAGCCCAAGCTAGTCACGAAGTCTGGCAGAGTCCCGCACTCCGCAAGGCCTTCCGTCTCCGATTCCCATGGCGTGCATGTGACGGTCAAGCTTCGCAGCGGCATTCCCAACCTGCGAAAAAAGCACGTCATCGAATCTCTCGAGCGATGCTTCAGCAAAGGCAAGGATCGCTTCGAGTTCGAACTCAACGCCTACACGGTGATGAGCAACCACTTTTACTTCCTAGCCCGGATTATTCATGAACCGCGAGGCAAAACGCCTCGAATTGGTTCCTGCTGGCACTTTGCAGATACTTGCCCCCGCAGACGACCTTGTAAGGTCGTCGAGGACGCCA
>JBLINP010000052.1:0-19200 GCA_047639415.1 Planctomycetota bacterium
TCCTCTCCCTCCCAATCGCTTCTCTCCCCGGCAACTCCAACCCCCGCCGTTTAAGTCATTCTCGGATCGCCGCAATAACCCTGCACTTCCATCCATCAACCTTGCTTCCACTAAAGGTGCAGGAGACCCCAAAAACTGTTCTCGCGCGGTTGTGTCGCTAACTCGGAGTGCCTTGACTGAGCGGAAGGTACTGATCTGCGTTGTACTCGAGGTCGATCAGAGAGGCTCTGACTTTACGGGGGGCTCCAGTGAGGATCGCGAGTCTAGCCGGAGGAAACAGTGGTGGTTCAGGATTGCTGACGAATTTGGCCTCTTTTGGATTGCTAGCTCTCCGATCAAGCGGGGCAATCGATGGCAGTTGCAAACTCTCGATCAATTCTAAGCTTTGTTTGCACAATGGATGAGAAGCGCCAAGCGTCCGGAGGCGATAGAAATACGCGCTGCGTGCATAGGGCAGACCTTGCAGGCCATTGCCTCGAAACAGCTGTACTTTTGCGACCCAATCCAGGTAAGGCGCGCGGGCAAGATTGGAGAGGTTCTTGGTCTTTTGGATTAGCGCGGCAAACTTTTCGAGTTGTTCCGTGGAACTTTTCTCGGCGTTCGGTATTCCAAGGGCTACAACCTCAATTCGGAACATTGGGGGCAATACGGGCAGCGCGGGACCGGTGATATCCGCGTTATTCGCGACCTGTGGGCTGAGTCTGGCATTTGCCGAAGTCGGCCATATTGCAATCAGTGCTATACACGAGAGTAGTGTTAGCAAGTGAGAGCGATCGATACGAGCCATGACGAGCCTTGGCTGAAATCCGGAAGGGATTTGTAGAGAGAAGGAGATCGCGTTGGATGGGAATATCCGAAGACGCTTAAATGAATCTAGCAAGGGACAGCGCTTATGATTCCTCGGGCACCGGGGAATCCCTAAACTTTCCCATGTCATGACGTCCCTGAATGATTCGAACCGTATTCGCAAAGCTAATTTATTCGTCGTTGTTCGTTTGCCCACAGTTCAAGTGCTGAAACTGACAGCGGGTGGATTTTGTTCTTCGCTGCTCTTGCTGCTGCTATTCGGTGCCTGTAGCGCTTATCCAGAGACCGTTGAAGCCGAGGAGCTTGAGAGTCGCGACGTTTCTGGGGAGTGGGATGTCGAGACACAGCGGCGAGTTCTGCAGCACTCGCCACTAGCGGCTCCTCCTCTGAGTCCAACAAATCGTGTCGCCGACGATGAGCTTGCAGCGGAGCTTGGGCAGTTCCTTTTTTATGAGACGCGATTGTCGGCCAATGGAAAGGTGTCCTGCTCCACCTGTCACGATCCGGATCAATCTTTTGCTGACGGCAGAGCCTTAGCCGTTGGCTTGGAGATCGGGCGACGACATTCACCGTCGCTTTGGAACGTGGCCTACAATCGCTGGTTCTTCTGGGATGGCCGAGCCGACACGCTTTGGACCCAAGCACTACTACCGCTTGAAAGTGCGGCGGAACACGGAACAGATCGGTTTGCGATTGCAAGACTGATTCAATCGGACGTCGAGTTGTTTGATGCGTACGCTCGAGTATTTGGAGAGGTTCCGATGCTGGACGACCAACAGTCGGTCGACCGAATCTTTACGAACGTCGGAAAAGCGATTGAGGCCTATGAACGATTGCTGATTTCGCGTTCGTCCCGGTTTGATCTTTTTGTAAGCAAGCTGCGCCAGGGAGGGGGCGGTTCGTCCGAGCTTCTAACTCAATCAGAGCGCCGAGGGCTTGAGCTCTTCGTTGGGAAAGCCAATTGCCGGCTGTGCCATTCCGGACCACTGTTTAGTGATCGCGAGTTTCACGATACGCGCGTGCCCTTGCTCGATCGTGACCGAGCGCCCGACTCGGGTCGATATGGCGGAATTGCCGCTCTCTTAAGCGCGGAGTTTCGCGGAGACGGCGAATATGGGGATGATCCCGGTGTTTCGTTACCCAACCCGTCGCGTCGCGGAGAAACTTGGGGCGAATTCAAAACTCCGACACTTCGAAACGTGGCCATGACAGCTCCGTACATGCATCAGGGGCAACTGAAGACCTTGCGGGAGGTCGTACGCTTTTATTCAACGCTTGAAAATGCGAGACCGCCGCATGATCACGGTGAGACGACGATGATTCCGCTTGAACTTACGTCAGCCGAGATCGACGACTTGGTCGCGTTCCTCGAAACCTTAACTGATGAAGCGATCGATCCGAATTTGCTGAAAGCTCCTACTCAGCCGCTTACCCGGCGATAAGCACTCGAACCTGTTCAGCGCTTTTCGTATCGAATGCTGCTTAGGTCCCAGTCAATGACAAGTCCATCGGCGATGCCTCGCGCTGCTTTCGCTCCGTAAAGCAGCTCGCACAGATAGAGTGCGGCTTCAAAGGAGGGAGCCCCGCCAACGGAGGTGATCACGTTTCGATCGTGAACAAAGCTTACGTCGCGAAGGACGTCAATTCGTTCGCCAAACATTTCATCGAAGCGAGGGATGTCCGATGGAAAGGTTGTCGCTGCGTGACCGTCGAGCAAGCCAGCCGACGCCAAGACAAAAGCACCATCACAAAGCGAGAGTAACCATTTCGCTTGCTGACCGCGTTCACGAACGAAGTTCATCAGTTCCTTGTTCTCCAAATCGCTGTCCATGCTGTGTTCGGCGCTAGGCACAACTAGTACGTCGATCGGTGGACAGTCATCAAAGTCGTAGTCCGGGAGGATTCGCAAACCTTCAAAGCTTCGCACCGGATCTTTCGTAGGCGCCACCACGAATACTCTCATCCCTGGTTGGGTGTGAAAGATGGTGTGTTGAAACATGTCCATCGGAGCGGTCAACTCCGTGTTGTAGACGCCATCTACGACAAGCAATCCGACTTTGAGTTGTCCCGGTACTACGTCGGAGGGGGTGGCTTCCTCAGTTGCGTTCGTTGCTGTGCACGCGAGGCAGGTGACTACAAGGCTGAGTAGAACCAGGTTTTTCGTGAGAGTGCTCATCGACGCGAATATACCCGGTCAGATATGTGGAAGCTAAGCAGAACGTATGGATTGCTCCCAGCGTTCAAGATGAGCGCGACGCTCTTCGATAAAGCGCTCAAGCTGATCGCAATGGCTTCGGAATCCGTCTTCAGTCTCAAGCTCGAATTGAATGCCAAACAACCTGCGACCAGTCAGTTGATTTCGCGTTCGAATTGTTCCGCCTCCATTCAGATTCTTTTTGGACCGCGGAAGCGATATTTGTATCTGGAGCTCATCGATAGACTCGAGTTGAAGCGCCTTCTTTTCAGGCAAGACTGTGCTCATGCCGCCCGCTGAAATGTCGCTGACTCTGCAACTCAATGCGCTCTCCCCCCAAATGAGCTTTGCTCGAATCGCTTGCTCCGGGGGAATTCGTACACGCTCGTGTTGACGACGGTTGAAGACGCGCGAGTAATACTCATCGAGCTGGGAGTAGAGGTCGCCAACGCTCATAAATTCGAACGCATATCTCCAATGTTGCTCGCCGCCCTTTTCGACGTAGGTGACTTTGGCGGGCGTGCGAACGTGCGACTCTTGTTTTGTCGCCGCGATGAAGACGTCTACGATTTCTCCGACTTTTAGGCCGGGGTCATTCGAGAGCGTGAAGAGCGCACTGGTTCCATTAACCGAGGCGTCTTGAAACGCGCCTTCGAAGACCATGCCGCCGCGATTACACACCAAGAACTCAATCTTCTGCCCCGCCAGCTGATTTTGCCGGTAGTGAAGCCGTTGGTCCGATGGCGCAGAGTCCGAGGACTTAGCTCGCTCCGTCAGAGCTTTCGATATCCGCCGAAAGAACATTCAATCGATTTCGACCTGCAGTTGCCTAGATCTCCACGAGAACGCACCGTTCGTCCAAAAAAGTTCGAAAAAGAGCCCTCATGCCCCCGTTACTGCCGCAGTGGACGGTTTTAGCGCATGTTCGCGGTCGTTTCGGTGAGTCCGACGGGGCCGTTCGCTGTGACGAACTTGGACACCAGTTGCCCATCTTGGTCGCCGTCCATGAGCCACCAAACCGCATCGAGCACTTGGTTTGAATTAAGGAACTGTTCGAGGTGTGAGGTATCGCGCGGGTTGGCGGGGAAGTTGATTCCACCGGCTTTGCGAGCCTGAGCAAGCCACTCGATCTCACGTTCGTCGTCCGAAGCCAATCCACGTGCTTGCATATTGGCATCGACCAGAACTTCGTTGATCGCGAGTAGATACTCTTCGCTCACTGCCGGCGATAGGTCGTTGATGATGAGGACATCGTAGGGAACCGAGCTGGTCGGAATCGCGTTGCTCAAGAAACTCGTCTCAAGGGCGAATTGGTCGGCGACGTGGCCGGTGCAGTTCTCGTCATGGTGGACGTGCCCTTTGTGCGGTCGCGGTTCGCATTGATTCGTCATCTGCGCCGAGGATGTTCCGTTGATGACGTTCATGGCATGGTTGATGACGTCTTCTGCGTGATCGAGACCGCGCTCCACCGGAGTTTGATAGGCGGCTTCTACTTGAGCCGAGCGCCTTTCGCTAGCGCGCTCCGCATCTAGGTGGTATTCCCAACGGGCGATGCCGAACGCGATTATGAATGCTGCGGCGACACCGCGAAGGACATGCCGAGGGCGTTTTTTGCTTACTTTCGGTGTTGCTTCAGGACTGGGGGTGCGCAGGGGAGCGGGATTGCCGGCAGCGGGACGTCGCTGCTGGAATTGTTGCGGATCAATAGAACTCGCAAGGTCCGACTGTCCGTTGAAGGACGGCAGATCGGCAGGCGTCACCTCGAAGGGATCGCCGGACTCAAGAATCGTCGCGACGTCCGCAAGCATCTCACGTGACGAAGCGTAGCGACTCTTCGTGTCAGCCATGGATCGGCGCACGACCCAACGCAGAGCTTCCGGGCATTGCTTGCTGATCTGGGAGAGATTGCCATGCGCGGGGAACGAGTTTTCGATCATCGAGAAGAGCATGGCACCCATGCTGTAGAGATCGAATTTGACGCCGTCCACTTCGTGAACCTTCACGCCCCGCATGGCGAGTCTGACCATTTCCGGATCGCGGAAGTACTCGGTTCCGTGAGTGGTGAGGGTCATTGCCGACTGCAGCGGCGTAACCAAACCGAAGTCGACGAGATGAGCTTGATTGCTGGTTGAGACAATGACGTTGGCGGGCTTGATGTCTTTGTGCCAGAGACCAGCGGAGTGGAAGCCGTCCAAGGTGGCGAGGAGTTGCGCTGTGGTCTGCAGCATTTCGCGCATGCACTTTACGTCGAGACCCTCATCGCCAGAGGCCAAGTGCCACTCGCGCGATACGATGCTCAAATCCTTGCCTTCGACGAAGGGCATCACATACCAGAAGTTCTCGCCTTGAAGAGTGTGGTCTAGGACCAGGCCCAATTCCTTCGCTGCGGTGAGCGCGCGGCTCTCGCGGACGATTTGCGGAAGTGTCGATCCGTCCTCCAAAGAGAAGGCTTTGATGACGACTTCACCCGGGCACACCATATTGTTCTTAGCGAAGTGGTCGTACTTTTTGCGCGTGGGCTCCGCCAAGTACAGACGCGCACCAGAACCACCGCGGGGAAGCGATCCGGTTACGCGATAGCCGGGGAAGCGATCTTTGCCTCCGCGAGGACGATCTGCGCCGGGAGCTTGTGCGAGTACTTCGGGCAGGCGCTCTTCGACTCCCTCAGTCAGTGCGCGTAGGCCAACGAGTCGAATCGGATTGCCGATGACTAGGCGGTAGAGACGCACCCAGGACTCTTTGATCTCACGTTCAAAGGCTCGGCCGTAGTGGTTGGCGGCCGACCAACGTCCCAAGGCAACGTTTCCGAGAATCGGCGGCACCATAAAGACCGAGGTCAAAGCGGCTCCGACCATTCGAAGCGCATCGACCACTGTGTTTCGCGCGAAAGCGTAGATGTGGGACGCGCCCATCCCGATGCCCTTGAATCCGTAGCCAATTCCTCTCAATAGCCCAGATACGACGTGCCAGATCAATAGGCACAGGGCGCTTACCAACTTGAAGATCAGGTAGATGGCCGCAATCGGGAAAGCGATCACGAGTACGACACTGACCAAGGCGAGGAGGAGAGAGGCGAAGGAGGAAATCATCGGTTGGTGCTCTTATACGGACCCGTAGTCGAAAGCCGCGTCCTCCGCACGCAAGTCCATTTGTCGCCGCCAGATCTCGGCGATGGCCTCGTCGAGGAGCGCATCATCAGCTTTAGTAGGATTCGTCCCGAGCGCATTTCGGAGGTCCTCATCTTTTTCCTCTTCAGTGAAGCTGAACTTGGAGATTACATGCGTCATATGGGAGCGCAACTTCTTCCGCACGGTCGCCAGCTTACGACTGACCGTCGGCTCAGAAATGCGCAAGCTCTGACCAACTTCGCGGCCACTCTTGTCCTCTAGAATCCGCATTCTGAAGACCGAGAAGTCGACAAAGTCACTTTCGCGCTCGGTCATGCGAACGGCCGCTTCGACTTTCGCGGCGAATACTGCTTGCTCATAATTGTCGCGCGGACCCGGGTGGGGAGAGGGGCTGCCCCATTCTTCTTCGATTGAGAGTGGTTTCCTTCCGCCGCCTCGCTTGAGTGCGGTCCGGCGGTCCATTTCATCGCCAAAGGTGTACTTCGCGATGGCGAGCAGCCAGGTTGAAAAGCGTGCGCCACGGGAGGGGTCGTGCTTGTCAATCGCGCCGGCTAAAGCGGCGAGCGTTTCTTGAGAAAGGTCCTGTACGGTTTCTACGCCAATGCGGCCGTGACCCCAGCGGCGAAGTTGATTTCGAAGGATGGGGCCGAAAATCTCCCAGAGCTCGAACCATGCGTCCGGGTCTCTCGAGCGAAGCAAGCCAATGAAGCTAGTGGATGGATCGTGGGGCAGGGGCATGGGGCGAAGGCGGCTTATGGCTCCGGTGAGTAGTGTTAGAGGCCGAATCGACACTCTTTAGTTTACTGGCAGATTGCCAGTCGGGCCTGTTCACGTCCCCGACCCGTTCGCATTCCGGGATTTTCTTCGATTCAGGCGAAATTGCTCCTCCGTATCGCCCAACAACGTCGCGAACCGAGGGGATTGATCCCTCAAGATTAATTCCTGAACCCGTCTACGAGGACTTCAAATCATGTCTGGTATCTGCAAAAAAATTATTCGCACGGCTGTAATTGGTGGCGCCCTTACGGGGGCAGCAGTTGGGGCTACGGTCCTTATCGCTGGACCCGACCGCGCCAAAGTGATCTTTGATCAAGTACAGGAATCCGTGGTCACATCAATCGACGAGCACATCGATGATCCGATTGCGATGCGCGCACAACTCCGCAAGTTGGAGGGCGAGTATCCCGAGCGCATCAAAGATCTACGCGGGGATCTGGCCGAGTTGCAGGAGCAAATTCGTCAGCTCAATCGCGAAAAGAAAATCTCTGAGCGCGTAGTGGACTTGGCCAAGCGCGATTTGGATTCACTAGCCCCCGCGTTAGCCAGCAATGGCGGAAATGGTCTCGCCAACGTCAGCCTGCGACAGGGCTATGAGGCCAGCAGCACAACGCGCTCCCGTCACATCCGTCAGACGCAAGCCGTCTACTCGAACCGAGCCGCCGAAGCTTCGCACGATTTGGTTTACCTTCGTCAGCAGGAAGAGCGCATGGTCGGACTGCTCGAACAAATCGAAGCCGAGTACGCGAACTTCCAGGTTCAAATTTGGCAACTCGAGCGCCAGGTCGATGCGATTGCTCGCAACGACCGACTGATCGACTTGATGGCTGACCGTCAGAAGACGATCGACGAACTTTCGAGCTTCGAGGTCGTAAGCCTGGACCACATGGTTTCGCGTCTTTCTGAGATGCGTAGCCGTCAGGAAGCTGAGCTTGAAGTGCTTTCAACTAACCGTCGTCGTACGGACTACGAAAGCATGGCACGTATGGACTTGGTTGAAGAGGAAGAAACCTATGCGGAACGGAATCTACCCACGGCGGAGGGCCTGGTTCAGATTCGATAAACGTTCATCGCAAAGGGGACACTCTCCACCTGCGCCGTCGCTGTTTTCAGTGGCGGCGCTTTTTTTTATGCCGTCTCAACTCGCCGGGTGGAGTCCATCTCAGCGCGGGCGGAGCCATACACGAATTGAGGGAAGTTGCCCAAGCGGGCCAGCTTGATCTTCGATGCGCTCAACTTGCCAGCGTGGATGAAGCAAGTCGATGCGTTTCGGAACTCGATCAAGTCTAAGCAAGAGTTCGCCGTTCTGATCCGAGGTTCCGTAGCGCTCGCCATCGATGCTGATTTCGATACCGGGCAGTACGGAGGCGTCGCTGAGATCGACGTCGTTCGACGCGGCCCCCCGGTCGATTCCGAGTAACTCTAGTTTGAGCCCGAATCCGCGTTTGAGCTCAACCTGCAGTGGTTTACTGTTTTTGCCGGGACCGCGATCTCCAAGCGTTCCGGTGGAGGGCTGATAGCCCGGAGCCCAGGCTGTCCAGCTCAGCGGTGACTTGATCGGCAAGGTATACCAACGCTCGACTGGTCTGGACTCGGGCCAGGTGAAGGGCGGTTGCTTGACGGGGCCGAAGTAGAGTTCGAGACCGGGGACCAGGCGGCCGGAATCGGCATCGACGGCTTCGACGCGTAGGTCGGCGACGGCGCCGTCTCCGGCACAACGAAATCGAATGAGTTGAACGGGAGTCGTTGCAGTTACTAAGTCCGGCATCCAACGGTGCTTCCCCGATATGGCAATGGGGCTCAGCGCGTAAGTAGCAGCGGGCAGGTTTTTGAACACAAACTCATTGGAGGTGAGTCTCGAAGGATTGGATACCTTTTGAGAACTCACACGCCGGAGAACTTGACGGCGCTTGTCGTGTCCGTGTTCAGCTTCCAGCTCGATGAGGACAATCGAATCCGAGTGGGCAAGGCGACATTCGAATCGCCCGCGTACTTCGTGCGTTGTCGTTGAGAATGGCAGCGTGACGACTGGCAGAGCATTCTTTCCGGCTACGAGATCGATTGAATCTTCAACTTTCGGAAACGATGGCGCGATAACCGTGAGCTCGTATGACCCAACTTCAAGATTTTCCATCGAGAAGGTTCCCATGTCGGAGGTCTGCCAAGGCCCGCTCTGAATCTCGGTAACCGAATTTCGAAGCCAGATGCGCGCGTCTCGGATTGGAGTGGAATCGGAATCGCGTACCTCTCCGGATAGCGATCCCGTTTCTCGTATGACGATCGGGATCGGTTCGCGTTGAACTCCTACAGTGGAATTCAGAGCGGTCTCGCCCACATGTTTACCATCTAGGCTTTGAATCCGGAGAGCCGGCACGAATTCAGGAGCGGGTTCGTATTCGAAGCGGGCGTAGCGAATCCAAGTTGGAGTGCTGCTACGAAGCGTTTGCGAACTCCACATGCGTTCTTCCAAAACACTTTCCGTCTTCAGAAGCGCCCACCCCGACGGTGTCTTCGCGATACGTCCAGATAGTTTTGGGTCGCCACGGCGCTCGATGATGCGAGCTTGCCAGTTGGAAGCCGACCCCTCCGTGACCTGCTCCGCTAAAATCCCAATCGTCGGACCAACGTCGACAATGAGTTCGATACGACCCATCTCCTCAAAGGCGTTCAGCGGAAAGCTGCCTAGTGGAGCTTCGATGTTTTGATCGAAGACGACGGCAACTGTCGCTTCGCCGATGTACTCGAGTACCGAAGCGAACCTTCCGCTAGCGTCGGTATGGGCAACTTCCGACGAGCGAACGTCGCTCAATTGAAGGCTAAGTTTTGCGAGGCCTCGGCCCGTACGAGAGTCGAGAACGCGCCCGCGAAGGAACGAACTCGCTGCTGTCGGAACCCTGAGAACGATTCCTTGAGCCTCGCTCAATTCGTCAACGGTCAGTTCGCGTTCGGCGAGTCCATCACTCCAACCCGAGTACTCAAGTACCGAAATCTTCGCGCCCACTTCGAATTCACCGGGTAATTCAAACCGGCCACGGTCGTCAGTCGCGTCTTCAATGACGTCCAAGCCGATCTTAGATAGGCGAACGGTAAAGCCGGGCAACGGCTCTCCCGATTCCAAGCTAACGCAAACGCCATGCAAGCCACTTTTCTCAGACTCGGATTCAGGTGTAGCCTCGACCGTCGCCTCGGGTGTCGCCGGCTCAAGTTCTGCTTCGGCTTGATCGAGCGGCGGCGCCACCGTTTGGCCTTCATCGGACGTGTTGAACCCGTATTCAGGTTGGAACCACCAAAGCAGGGCCAGTAAACCGAAAGCTCCGATCCACCAGCGCCAACTCGTGTCGGGCTTGCGCTGCTCTGGTCGCGGGGTTTCTGGAAAGCTCACTCGGTTAGCATAGATTTACCGAGCCGCAGAGTTCTCATTACTCACTAGAATTCGGAGTGAGCACGCCTCCTAACTCCCAATTCGAAACCCGCTTTTCGCAAGTTACGTATGCCTGAACTCCCTGAAGTTGAAACTGTAGGCCGATTGATCCGACCGGGATTGGTGGGGCGTACCATTACCGGCGTCAGTGTAGATTGGGTTCGAAGCCTTGGTGGCCTATCGAAGCCGCGCTTTACGAAAGCGGTGGTGGGGGCACGGGTAAAAGCCGTTTGGCGTCGCGGAAAGTATCTCGTCTTCGATTTGAAACGCGGACGGCAACGAGCTGGTTGCATCGTTGGGCATCTGAGAATGACGGGCCGGATGCATGTCGAGTCAAGAAACTGGGACCCCGGACCTCATTCCCGTGTTCGGCTCGATTTGAACAACGGCAAGGCGTTTCATTTTATCGATGTGCGCAAGTTCGGTCGTTTGGTTTGGAGCGAAGCTCCCGAGCTCGTGTGGCCTGCACTAGGGCCCGAGCCTCTGGGTCCCGAGTTCACAGCCGAGTGGTTTCAGGCTTCGTTACGCAGTCGCAAGCGGCAGTTGAAACCTCTGCTCTTGGATCAATCATTTCTAGCTGGGCTGGGCAATATCTATGTCGATGAGTCTCTGCATAAAGCGGGCTTGCATCCATTACGCAGTTCCGATCGCGTTCAGGCGCCAGCCGCCGCCAGACTCCATGAAGCGATTCGCGCCACTCTGGCGGAAGCCATTGAGCGCGAAGGGTCGAGCTTTGACACCTTCTACCGAACGCCAGAAGGTCAGCCGGGTAGCTACCAGGACCAATTTCTGGTCTACGGACGTCACGGGAAACCCTGCCGGAAGTGTGGGACGAAAATCACCCGTCTAGTGGTGGGGCAGCGGGGAACGCACGTTTGCACTCGCTGCCAACCTAAACCGCGCTAGAAACTGCACGGTTGAATCCCGACCACTACAGAGATCTGGTCGCTATACTCCGCCCATGATTGAGGTCAGTGATTTCAAAAAAGGCGTGTGCATCATCTACAAAGATGCGCCGATGATGATTACCCAGGTCAACTTCACGACGCCGACGGCGCGTGGTGGTGGAACGATTGCAAAGACCAAGTTGCGCAATTTATTGACAGGGCAATTGATCTCAGAGTCGATTCGCTCGGGCACCAAATACGATGAAGCGGACGTCGAACAGCGCCCCGTCTCGTATCTCTATGCCGACGAAACGCACTGGCACTTCATGGACAGCGCCACCTACGAGCAGTTTCAACTTTCAGGTGAAGAGCTCGGCGAAAGCGTTCCCTACCTCGTCGATGGCTTAGAAGGAATTCGTGCACGCCTGATCGATGGGCGCGTTGTTGGCGTCGAACTTCCGCTCTCGGTAACTCTCACCGTGACCGAGACGGATCCTTCGATCAAAGGCGCGACGGCTCAAGCTCAATTGAAGCGTGCCGTCACGGAAACGGGGCTCGAAGTTCAAGTGCCGTCCTATCTCGAAGCCGGCGAACGCATCAAGGTCGATACGCGCGACGGGCACTTCGTCGAGCGCGCCAAGGATTGAGAGCGCCGGCTTACTGCGCGAGAAATCTACTCCGCGCGGGAATTCCAAAGCTTGACGACATGCTCGCTATCCGGCCACTGCTGTGAGCACATAGCGAGGTAGATCGTGACGTGGTCGGGCTCGAATTTTTCGTCTAGGCCTTTGATGGCGTCGGGAAGTTTGTCCGCATCGGGAGCCGCGGCACGCAGGTCTTCGATCATGCCTTCGTCGTGCGGAACGCCCGTCGCATCCAAGAAATCAGTGATGAGTTCTTTGTGATGCTTGACCAGGAAGCTGCCCAATAAATCGTAGGCCGTCTCTGCGTCCGAGCTTCCGAGGATAAGGCTCTTGGCTTTTTTTGCTCGTTGGGCAAAGGGCAGTTTGCGGATCGCATGCGGACGAAATTTTAGAGCGGAGGCGACATTGCCATCGAGCGGACCGAAGCCGCGGTCGGAGAGGGCATCGTAAATGGCGAGGAAGCGATCCTCGGTCATTCGGTCGAGTTCTTGTAAAACGGGTTGCATAGTGAATCGGATGTGCTTTTGAGTTTGGGCGCCGGCATTCTAACAGGACCGTCCGAGATCCATCCATAAGCCCAACAGCATCTCCTAGAAAAGGGCTAGGGCCTACAATTAGGTGACCTACTCCGCTTTGAATCGTAGGCTGATCCACATGAGTGACGTCGATTCCCAATCCACCAAGCCCCGAGGGCTTCCGCGAGCCGAAGCTCTATACACCGCTCTCGCGACACTTTTTTGCGTCGTCCTCGTTCTCACGAACATCGTCGGCGTGAAGCTCTTCGAGCTGTTCGAATCTGGGCGGCCGGCTTGGATCCCCGGTGAGGGTCCGATGACCTTAACTACAGGCATCATCACTTATCCCATCACGTTCCTATGTACGGACCTGGTGGCAGAAATTTGGGGCAAGCGCCGAGCGAACTTGATGGTTTGGCTAGGCTTTGGAATGAGCATTCTGATGCTCGGCATCGTCCGGGTTGCCATGGGGCTTTCCCCGAGTGATTTTTGGGCCAATTCGGATCTAGGCCTCGATGCTGCCGCGATGCAATCGGCCTTCGAGGTGACTTTTCAATTTCCGGCTCTGCTCCTTTTGGCTTCCATGAGTGCCTACCTCGTCGCGCAATTGGTCGACGTCCGGCTCTATCACTTTTGGTGGCGAGTCACGGGGGGACGCCATATGTGGATCCGCAACAACGGGTCTACGATGATCAGCCAACTCCTCGACACCGGCATCGTGAACGGAATCTTCCTGCCCCTCGCCTTCGACATGAGCTGGCCGGATGTCGGGGCGATAATCGCCGCGCAGTACGTCTGCAAACTGCTGCTGGCGGTCGTGGATACGCCACTGGTTTACCTCGGGCGCTCCTTGATTCGATCTTTTCTCGGACTACCCGCTGGAGCCGCTGGAGATTCCGCCCCGCTGGCTTAAATCGTCCTCTGAACCTAAAAAAAGGCATTCAGAGGTCTCTGCTTCGTTTTTTATGCGAGAGAGCGCCGGTCGTACCCCACTGGCGTCGATCTACTTACACTGGTCTTGCCAAAAGCTTCGCGAAGAGATGGGGGACCAGCCGCGAGCTATTGTCTAGATCGGTAATATGGTCCCAGACCTTCCAACGCAGCCCACAGGGCGGCGTATTGTTTTCAGTTCACTTTCACCAAAACCTCGATACCTAATCAGTAATTTCATGAAGACCACTTTTAGAGCCCTTGTTTTGTGCGGCCTCGCTTCTTTCGCTTCCTCGGTCTCGGCGCAGGGCGAATGCTCAGAAGCCAAGAAATCAGAGTGCAGCACCAAGGCAGAAGCCACTCTTGCCTCCGCCGATGGAGAATGCTCCAGCTCAAAAGAAGCCAAGCTAGCCAAGGCTGGCGGCGAAGAATGTTCCAGCGCTATGGCTGCGGCCTGTGACGAGAGTATGGCCAAGCAGTGCGACAAAGGCGCTGCGAAGTTGGCTTCGGCTGGCGACGGCGAAGCGTGCTCAAGCGCTAAAGCTGCCGCCTGTGACGAAAGTAAGGCCAAGGAGTGCGGTAAAGACGCTGCGAAATTGGCTTCAGCTGGTGGCGAAGAATGCAGCACGAAAGCCAAAGCTGGCGAGTGCAAAGAAGCGGCCGCGAAATTGGCCGCCGCTGGTGATGGCCAGCAGTGCAGCTCTAAGGAAGCAGACAAAAGCGCTGCCACCCTCGCAAAAGTGGTCGTTCCGACCTCGATCAAGCTCAGCGCTTTGATCAAGCCCAATCGCATCGCCGGCGTCGTCGTTGGTGGTAAGGCATACCTCGGTCCGAAGGCAGTCGCTGTCATTGACGGTTTGCTTCGCGAGCAAGTTGGCACCAAGATCGCATCGGTTTGCGAAGAGTCAGCCAAGTGCTCTAAGACGCTCGCGACGAATGTCGAGAAGACGTTGGCTTCCGGTATCTGCGTCAAGACCGGCTTCACTGGTCTCCTGGCTTCGGGTCGTATCGACAGCTTGATCATCGAGAACGAGAGCACCTCGGGTGAGGCCGCTCTTGCATCACTGACGTCCGTCACGTCTTGCCCCGAGTACCAAGCTGAATGTCAGACGCTTGCAAGCGCTCCCGCTAAGGGCGAGTGCTCTGAAGCTGCCAAGGCTGAATGTGCTACAAAAGCCTCCGCAAGCGAAGCGTGCGCTACTAAGGCAGCTGCAAGCGAAGAGTGCGCTACAAAAGCATCCGCGAAAGCTGAATGCTGTTCAGGCGAAGCAAAAGCAGAAGCTACGCAAGCCAGCGCTAAGGCTGAATGCTCCTCGACCTCGACTATTCAGTAGTCGATCGAAGTTCTAAAACAAAAGCGGGGCGGTATCCGATCGGATACCGCCCCGCTTTTTATTTGTAGAGCGGGTTCGCCGCTCTCAATTCCGCTGTTACTCGGCCGACTCGCTCAAGCCGTCGACGAGTTCTTCTTCAGTCGCGGCCCGCACCGCCAAGACCTTGACCTTGCAAACGACTTTTTGACCCGCAAGCGGGTGATTGGCGTCGAGAACAATGGCTTCTTCCGAGATCGATTCCACGTACATATCGGTCTCGCCCATTTCGCCACCTTCGTCGTCGGACAATTCGACGGGAATGACGTCGCCGGGAACGATTTCCGCATCGGGCGGGAACTCGGAGCGGGGGACGCTAATCAAGCAGTCGTAGTCATAGGGACCGAAGGCGTCGTCCGACTCCAAGCTAAGCTCGAGTTCCGTGCCAGCTTCGGCACCTTCGAGCGCTTTTTCGAGCCCAGGCATGGGCAAATCATCGCCGCCATGTAGGTACTCGATCGGCCCGTCGTCATCAGTGGTCAGCGCAATTTCGCCTTCCTCATCACGAAGTTCGATTTCAATTTCAACAATACAGTTCGCAGTGATCTTCAACGGTCTGTGCTCCGATCGGAGTTCCCAGAGTTTTGGTGTTTGAGGTAAGTAGTCCCGCGTAAGCCCGACTCGAAGTGTTGTTGTAGGGCAGCGGAATCTTCAAAAGAGATGCAATTCTCGTCGATGGCTTTTTCAATACCACGGCGAAGACTATCTAGCAGGTCGGTTTCGAAGTACTCGACGTACGAAAGTACATCTTGCACACGATCCCCACGAACGACGTGGGTGATTTTGGGGCGTCCTTCGGGACTGATGGCAATGTGTACGGCATTCGTGTCGCCGAACAAGTTGTGCATGTCGCCTAGGATCTCTTGATACGCGCCAACGAGAAAGAAGCCCACGTAGTATGGGTCAATATTATTGACACCATGCAGCGGTAGCGTTTTGCCGACACCGCGCAGATTGATAAAGCGGTCGACTTTACCGTCGGAATCACAGGTGATGTCGGCTAGCGTCGCTCGGTGATCAGGCTTCTCGTTGTGGCGTTGGATGGGGATGATGGGGAACAACTGCTCGATTGCCCAGGAGTCTGGAACTGATTGGAACAACGAAAAGTTGAGGTAGTAGGTCTCTGCTAAATCGCGCTCGAGATCCTCAAGGTCGTCGGGTACGTATTCCAATTTACGCGTGATGGAGAAGACCTCTTGGCATGCTCGCCAGTAAAAATCTTCAGAGATCGCGCGCTCCTCCAGACTGAGTTGCCCCAATTGGAACATCAGGTTGCTCTGCTCGCGAAGTTCGATCAGATTGTGATAACTCTCTTGGTAGTTCTTCGCGGTCAACGCGGTGTAGACGGATTCGAGTGAATACAGAAGTTCGGGAGCGTCCTCTGGAATCTCGGGTACCGGAGCTGGGCTAGTGCGGCTGGTCGTTCCCAAAACTTCGGTTACTAGAACCGAGTGATGTGCAGTTAGAGCGCGGCCGGACTCCGTTAGAATCGTGAGTTCCGGAACTCCCGCCTCGCGGCAAGTCTCAGCCAATTGGTAAACGATGTCGTTGGCGTATTCCTGCAGCGAGTAATTTCGCGAGGAATCGAAGTCGGTGCGCGAGCCGTCGTAGTCGATGCCCAGACCGCCACCAACGTCAAAATATTGGAGGGTTGCGCCCAACTGATGCAGGCCGATGAGCGTACGCGTCGCTTCCTTAAGAGCATCCTTCAAGGCGCGAATAGTCGTGATTTGACTGCCGAGGTGAAAGTGCAAAAGTTGCAAGGTATCGAGCATCTCATGCTCCTTAAGAGTGGCGATCGCATCCACGATTTCGCGTGTCGTCAGACCAAACTTTGATCGTACACCGGCGGAGTCCTTCCAACGCCCAGAGCCGCGCCCCGCAAGTTTGGTTCTGAGTCCGATCTTGGGTCGGATGTGCAATCGCTGACTAACTTCAATGACCGACCCGAGCTCGCTCATCTTCTCGATCACGATGATCGGCTGCAACCCGATGCGACTAGCTAGTAAAGCCGTCTCGATGTATTCGTGATCCTTGTAGCCATTGCAAATTACGATTGAACTCTGGCCAGCCAGCAACGCAATGCCAGCGATCAATTCGGGCTTGCTGCCCACTTCCAAGCCCACGGGCTCTTTACTTCCCAGCAAACCTTCAACGACTTGGCGTTGTTGATTGACCTTAATGGGGTAGATGCATTGATAGGGAGCTTTGTAATTGAACTCTTCGCGAGCCGTATCGAAGGCGTGATAAAGTTCGGCTACTCGAGCTTGCAAGACTCCGTCAAATCGAAGCAAAACGGGAAGGTCGATTCCACGTTTCTTTAGCGCGCTAACCAGCTCGAAGATATCAACCGACGGACCGATTGATTCCGTTGCTTCGGCGCTACCGTCGGGAACGCATTCAACATTGCCTTCACCGTTGATACGAAAGTAGCCACCGCTCCATCGAGGAACGTTGTATAGCTGCTCTGAGTCTTTGGAGGTCCAGTTCACTTGGGCGGGGCGTGGGAAGGCATGTTCAGTTGAATGAAGATCGTTTGTCGGGAGCTGATGATTTGATCGACCCGCTGATCGCAACTGGCATTTGATCGTAGCTATCCAAATTGGTCGAGAATTATAACGAGCTACACGGCTGCCCGGGTAGTTGGATTTTTACTCGACGTAACCGAGGTCGCGAAGCCTGTCCACGTGCGACTCTTCGGTCGAAGTCGGCGTAACTGCAATTACAGATCCGCGCGGTCCATAGCTCTCAATCATCACTTGCGGGTGCTTGTTAGCCCATTTTGGTGCAAGAGTGCCTCGAAGGACGCGCCCGTTTAGCTCTTTGCTTATTGGCAGTCCCAAGAGGCTCGCTATCGTCGGCAAGACATCGAAAACGTGGGCGCGTGTTGCGTGCCCGGCATTGAAGGGGCCACCCAGTGCCATGAAAATCCCGTCAGGCTTGTTCCAGTGGGAGGTGCCGTCGTAGTCCCAGCCATGGTCGGATACCAGGATAATCACATCGTTCTGCTGGCTAGCGTCGAGGAGTTGTCCGATGCGTTGATCCATTGCGCGATAAGCGCCAGCCACCAATCTGTCCCAAAGGGCACTCGACTCCGCATCACTCAGCCGCTTTGCGCGCTGCTCGTTGACGTTTTCTCCGAATACTTCGGTCGTGTAGGCGTGTGAGGCTGTGTCGACGCCTTGCAAATACACCGTTGCGAGCGAGAACTCGTGCGGAGCGTTGGTTAACCGATCAGCGTAAATTTCGAAAACGAGCTCATCGCGCGCTTTGTAGTACTGGTAACCCGCGACGGTGAACGCGTCACGCTCGATGTTTTCTAGTTCGTGGGCCTCGACGTACTCATTCAGTCTCTCGAGTAGCAGTGGAGTCAATGACTCTGGCGAGGTAAGGCCGCTTGTATTGTTTTGATTCGATAAGGTCTCGGTTTGAAATCCGCTCCATGGCACGAGATGGTTGGAAATCATCTCGCCTCGAATCGCTTCGGCGGGATAGCTCGCCCACCAATTGACGACAAGCGATGGCTTGTCGAATTCGGACAAGATTTCCCAGACGGCGCGAACGCGACGTTCGTTGGAGCTAACGGCGCCTTCGACTCGAAAACCGAAGCCATCGAGAGCTCGCCCCAACAGGTCATCTTCGCCTTGGGGAATCGCGACGCCGGTCCCTATGAAGTAGCTGGACCTGTATTGATGGATGCCGTGTGCGCGCGGTGCTCGACCCGTGGCGATTGAAGTCCAAACCACAGGTGAGTGAGGGGAGATCGTTTCAAGCGGGCCGAAGGTGCCGCCGTTCTTGAAGCGCAGAAAGTTTTGAAGCTCGCCGGCCTCGATCATTCGATCGATGTGTCTGAAGTCAGCGCCATCTATGCCTATCAGCTGGATGCGGAGGGGCGACTCCTGATCGGTGAATTCCAATCGCAAGCTACTCGTGGTTTCGGGAGAGCTTTGCAGGTAAGCAGCGGAGGTCGTTCCAAGAATTGCAAAGACCGGTAGGGATGAGATCAGCTTTGCGAACAGGTTGGGCTTGCCATTGGGTCGGCAAAGTAGAGACTTTTGTAATCGCTCGAATTTGCCTGTTATACCGAGGATGCGGTCAATCAATCGCCAGAGGACGTATAGCGCTAGGCCGGAACAGATCCCGTAAACCGAGGCATAAACACCGACGACTATGGCTGCGTCGAGAGGAGTGTTACGCGGGAAAACGGGCCATAGTTTGCATATCCAGAAGATTGCGCTGGCCGCGAAAAACAAGGCGATGGACACGCGCGGAGCCCGAACGATGCTGGCAGGGTTGTGAGTCGGTTCAGGCGTCGTATTCATATCAGCTTCAGAATTCAAACCGTATCTACCACCGCACTTGCAGCTTGCTCGCCTAAATAGCTCATGAATTCTTCGCCGTTCGGGCGACGCAACCATTCGAGACGCGTCTCGTCGTTGAAGAGATCACCCGCTGTCCAATGACGAATCAGTTGCTTGAGTCTAGCGGAAACGGATCGAGCTGGAGAGCCCGTTCGCGTGGCCAGTA
>JBLINP010000053.1:0-19060 GCA_047639415.1 Planctomycetota bacterium
GAACTCGACGAGTACGCGAAGAAGTTGCGCGCGGCGCTCTATAAAACGAGACGAATTCCAGTGGATCGGGACTGGTGATCAGAATGGTGTTAGCGATGAAAACGGCACTCCACACGAAGCTTGCAAGTTTGCTGGCCTTGACCCTGGTGATGCTCGGTGTCGTGGGGACTTCGGCTGCAGCGCAGTCCGAAGTGACCTACCGCGCGCGTTTGACCTCCGGTGTGGCCAAGCTCGGCGAAGAGCTACAGCTTTTGATCGTCGTGGAAAACGCCTCGGCAACGGTGGACTCGGTTCCGAGTGTCGAAGGGCTTGAAATCGGCAGAGTCGGATCGCCCGCCTTTAGTGAAAGCATTTCGATCACCGGCGCTCGACGCGTGGCGACACGCAGTTTGACGTGGCGCATTTCCGTGCGTCCGCTCAAGACCGGCGAGTTCATGATTCCCGGCGTACAGCTGACGATAGGGAATCAAAGTGTGGTGACGGCCCCTTTGGATTTGCAAGTCGTTGAAGACTTGCTGGGGGAAGAGCTCGGCTTTTTCGAACTGAACATCTCGGGCGATCGCATGATCGAAAAGATGCCCTTCGAGATGGAGATGTTGTTCGGTTGGGATGCGGCGCTCTCCAGCAAGGTCGACTACGCCAAACTAATTTTGCCCTGGTGGGGCAAACTGAACGAGTTGCTCGAGCTTGAGCAACCGAGTGGCTTTTCGAATTTGCGGATGCAGACCATTCAACTGAACAGTTCGGAGCAAGTGGAAGTTGAAGAGGTCGGGAATACGGTTCGCGATGGACGTGAGTACCGCACCTTCCGAATGCGGCGTGTGTTTCTGCCGACGCGCTCGGCGGAACTGAGTCTCGCACGTCCATTCCTTGAGTTTGGCAAGTTGGGCGCGCGTAGTATTTTTGGGTCGTCACGCAAGAAAGAGGCTTACTTCGTCTCGGGCGAGCCGATCGAACTTTCGATCGGCACATTGCCATCCGAAGGGCAGCCGATTGAGTACACCGGCGCGGTGGGAACGATCAGCGCGCGCGCTGATGTCGACACTCGCGACGTCGACGTTGGAGAATCGATCAAGGTGCTCGTGACTTGGGAGGGGGACGGCAATTTGCTGTTCTTCGATCCGCCACAATTGGATCGCAACGATGACTTCGAACGCTTCCGCGTGTTTGGCAGCGCCAACCGCGAGAAAAGCCTGCATCGTCGCGTCATCGAATTCGATATCGCCGCACTCGACGACAAGGTTTCGGAAATTCCGCCGATCGCATTGTCCGTTTACGATCCCGTTGAAGAGGCTTTCGTAACTGTGACCACGGAGCCCATTCGCATTCGCGTTCGCCCATTGGTCGACGCGGTCATGTTGGAGGACGGCGCAGGCGGGAACGGTCTCGGCAATGACATTGAAGACATCGTCGTGGAATCGCTTTCATCGAATGGACGCGACGCACAATCCAAAGCGCCGGGCCTAATGACGCTTGGTCTGTTCGGCGGAGCGGTGTTCGTCGGTTGGTTGGCTTTCCGGACGGAGTTCAGGCGCAGGCGGGGCGATCCCAATGCGCCCATCGAAAAACGACGTCGTCGCGCTCGCAAGCAATTGGCCACCGACCTTTCGAAGGCCCAAAGCTCAGCTGAAGAATTGAGCGCATTGAATCGTTTCCTAAGTGCGCGCTCGCGCGAATCGGAAGTCGCGTGGGTCGGTCGCGATCCGATCGAACATTTGACGGTTGAACAATCGGAAGTTGGCGAGAAGTTGGCCAAGGCAATCTCTGGTCTCGAACGCGGCGCGTATGCGGCGGAGAAGAATGGTGCTCAAGCTCCCGGTAGCGGTGAAATACTTGAGTTGGCCGATCAATTGATCCGGGGTGGACTGTGAGAATTACCAATTTGATGGCTTCTTTTTTGTGCGCGATCTTGTTGAGCGTTTTTGCGCCGATGGCTTCGGCGCAGTCGGCAGAGGAATTGAACGCAGCGGCGATTAGCGCCTATCGAACAGGCGACTACGCTACGGCTGAAACGCTGTGGAAGTCGGCGCTGGACGAGCAGCTGTCTTCGGTTGATCGAGCACGCCTTTGCTACAACCTCGGCAATACGACTTATCGCCAGGATCGCTTGACCGATTCGATTGCTTGGTTCACGTCCTGCGTGCGGATCACGCCACGGGATAGTTCCGCTTGGAATAACCTCGAGTTCGCCCGGCGCGAAGCCGAGTTAGAGCCCGCGGATCGCGGCGATCTGAAGTCGACGGTCACGCGAATACTTTCAGCGGTGGACCGTGCCGAAGCTGGTTGGATGATGCTGATTTGCATTCTGGGCTGGGCGATCGTCCTGGTCTTGGAGGCCGTGCAAGGTGGCAGCCTCTGGCGCCGTCTTAGCGTAGGGGGCTTTTTCGTCGTCCTGCTCTCCTCCGCGCCACTGGTATGGCAATTGACTTCGCACATCGAGAATCCGGTGATGATCGTTGAGACGCCGGCTGCCGCACTGCGCACCGAACCCGGTGATGAGCACACAGCTGTGGCTCAAACCGCTGCCGGAACCATCGTGGAGCAGATCGATGAGCTCGGCGATTGGGTCCGTCTGCAAACCGAGTTCGGCGAGCGAGGCTGGGCCCGACGTTCGTCGGTTTTCGAGCTTCAATAAGGTCTTCTCGACTCTTTTTCGTCTGGCGGTGCGAGTAGAGCCAGGCAGTGCTTGTCTGCGCCGTCTCTCGACGCGATGCTGACTAGCCATGCGTAAGCCGTGCATCAAATTGGAACGACGAACCCGCCTGGGGAGCGCGTCCTTCCCAGTCGCCCTCCTCTTGGGACTAGCCCTGTGCGGGTCGCAATCGGCTTGTTCCGTTCGAACGGAAGGTACTGGCCGCGGGGTTCTGCTCATCGCAATCGATGAATTGCGTGCGGACCACCTTTCGGGCCGAGGCTACGACCGCGAAACGACTCCGCAACTCGATCAATTGGCCACGCACGGAGTTTCTTTCGCGCGCGCCTTTTCGTCGGCTTCGCTTTTGATTCCTGCACATGCGTCGCTCTTGACGGGCTGTTATCCCAAAGTTTCCCATCGTCGGATTCCCGAGCGAATTCAAATTCCGGAATCCAACCGCTGGTTGATACCGGCAAGCGTGCCGCATTTGGCCGTTGAATTTCTCAATGCCGGTTATGCGACAGCCGCCTTTATCGACACCGAAGCTCTGCTGCCATCCGCTGGCTTCGACAGCGGCTTTCAGCTGTTCGAGCGCGACGATTCGCGTAAGCGTCGCAAACAAGAGGAGCGAGGCGGCGCGGTTTTATCGAGCCTACTGCGCGGTTGGTTGGCCGATGTCCCGACTGATGAAAATTGGTTCGCCTATCTGCACCTGCGGGATCTCGATCGCATCTGGAATGAGATCAGCCCTGAATGGGATGACTATTTTTCCGCTCGTCCGGGCACCACTTACGTTCCGCCGGTCGGCGTCACGGATAAAGTCTTGTTCGCTGTTCCCAAGTCGCGTTGGGGGGGATTACTCACGACGCTAGGCGGTTACGAGCGGCGCTATGACGGAGCGCTGCGTCGGATCGACCAGGCATTAGGCCGACTCTTTCGCAGTCTCGAGTTGGAAGGGCGTTGGAACAATACGACGGTCTCCGTAGTCGGTACCTACGGACTGCAGTTCGGCGAAGATGGATTGATTTTGCGAAGCGGGATGTTGTCCGTGCCCGACCTTCAAGTTCCTTGGATCTTGCGTCTTTCGCCGAGCCGCGGATCACTTGGCGCTTATCCCGATCAACGAACAGAACCAGGAACGGTCTTTGATCATTTGGCTTCCTTAGTGGACGTGGCTCCGACTTTGCTCGATTGGGAAGGCATCAAGATCCCCGACGGCACTCACGGTCGATCGCATGTGCCGGTTCTGGTCGAAGGCGCGAGCAAAGTCCGCGACTACGCCTTTGCTTCCGAGGGATTGATCGACGGTTCAGTCGTCTTCGGCGAAGAGTGGGCGCTCGAAGAGTTGTTGTTCAGCGCGGCGACGCCCGAGCTTCGCGAGCAGTGGTTTGGAGTTCGCGAACCGGACGAAGAATTGATGCAGCGCGGTTTTTATCGATACGGTCATCGCGCAGGTCCGCTGCGCGATGGCGCCGAAAGTGCTGAGTTAGAAGCGGAACTTCCGGCAGAAGTTGCGCAAGCTTTGTCGACAGCGCTTGAACAATGGCGACTCAATACCACGGCAACTTGGGCTGTCTTGCAAACCTCTTTGGTTGGTGACCAAGGCAGCGATCAGGAAGTTCGCGATCGTCTACAAGAGTTGGGCTACTTACGTTGAGTTCGAGTTTCACTGAACCCGAAATTTTAGAGGCCGAGGAGAGCAAACCACGTCGGGCTCTAAAGATCCTTGCTGTTACTCTCCGCTATCCGCCCTACGTCGCCGGAGGTTACGAGCTCCTCACAGAGGATGCGGTCGCCGCATTGCGAGAGCGCGGGCACCGTGTGCATGTCCTAGCTGGGCGAGGCGATCAATTTGATGGACAGCCCGATGTGCTGCCATGGTTGGAGCCCGGCTTGGATGGTGAGCAAGATATGTTTGCCTGGGCGCGCGCGACTTCGAACGCCGAACGATTTCGCCTGCACTTCCTGCGAACGTCGAATTGGAAAGCGACCCGTCGTGCGCTCGCGGAAACCGGTGCCGACGTGCTCTTCTTCTTCAACCTAGGATTGGTTTCGTTGGCCCCAATCTTGGCGGCGCGTTGCCAAGGCGTTCCGACACTGGGGTACATCGCCGATCTTTGGCCGCTCAATCATTGGGTGCGCGACTGGCAGAACAATGCCGAGCGAGTGTTGTCCAAACCTACGCAATTGAAGGCCTTGGCGAGTGCCTGGCGAACCTTCCGCGGCACGGTCGGAATGGGGCGGATGCTGGTGCCGAGTGAATTCGTCGCGAAGGAGCTGGCGGAGGATGGGCTGGAACCTGGCGCACTCGAAATTCTGCCGCTGGGCATGGCGCCGTCGATGGCGATGCGTTCTCTAAACTTCCAGCCGCTCGAACGAGCCGCAAACGAACCATTGCGGGTAATCTGCAGCTCCATGATGTGGAGCGGCAAAGGTCAGCACGTGTTGCTGTCGGCGTGTGCGCTAGCGGCTGCACGGGGTGTGAACCTCGCATTGGTCCTGGCGGGCAGTGGTCCAGACGAATACGTGAATCGATTGAAACAACAGACCGCTTGCCCCGAATTGGCTGGCCGCGTGACCTTCGCCGGCATGTTGGACGGCGCGTCGCTCTCGGCGCAGCTGCGGCAGAGCCACGTCTTCGCGCTGCCGAGTCTGTGGGGCGAGCCCTTCGGATTGGCCACTCTGGAATCAATGGCGCACGGTTTGTGTCCGCTGGTGAGCGATTCGGGTGCTTCGCCGGAAATCGTTCGGCACGAAGTCGACGGCTTGGTTTTTGAGTCCGGTAGCGCCGAGGCGCTAGCCAATCAGCTCGAACGCCTCGCTGGCAATGATTCCGAGCGCATGCATTTGGCACAATCCGCGGGACAGCGCGTGCGCACCGCCTACAATCACAGCCAGTTCATCGATCGCGTCGAGGATGAACTCGAATCTGTTTGCCTCAAGGGGGCTTTGTGAGACTTTTGGTAGTGAGTAACGGTTTCCCGCCGCGCGGGCAGTGGGGTACCGAGTACTACACGCATGAGTTGGTCAGTGGATTGGTCAAGCGCGGTCACGAAGTGGCCGTCATGCATCCCGAGCGGGATGGATCTAAGCCGCGCTATACACTCGAAAGAGCCGAGGGCTCGGGCGGCGTGCGCGTGTTCTTGCTGCACAACGAGGGGGACCGCGACAAGAGTTTCGTCGAGAGTTATCAAGACACCAAAGTTGACGAATGCTTTCGATCGGTACTGAAGGAGTGGAAGCCCGACGTCGTCCACTTCACTTATCTCTTGTGGGGACTTTCGGTGCGCATGCCGGTGGTATGTCTGGAGGAGAAGGTGCCCACGGTCGTGACCTTGACCGATTACAGTTTGGCTTGCCATCGCGGTCAGATGTTCGATTGGACCATGAAGCGCTGCTTTGGACCGCATCCGCCCGAAGTCTGCGCGCGTTGCATTCGTGAGCCTGGCCGTTACGACGGTAGTCGCATGGAGCTCGCGGCGAAACGAACGGCGGTTCGCTCGTTGGCGGCTGTTGGCGGAGTCGGTCGCGTAGCTATGCCAAGGGATCTCGAGAAGCGCGAAATCGCCGTGCGAAATGCAATTAGAACGGTGGGACACTTGATTACACCCACGGTCGTGATCGGTGAGGCCTTTCACAAGCTAGGCGTCCCGCTCAATCGAATTACTCGACTGTGTTACGGCTTCGACCCGTCAGAACTAGAGGTGGCTCGCCCGGAGCCCGATTCGAAAATGATTCGGTTCGGCTTCTTGGGACAGTTTACTCCGCACAAGGGCTTGGCATCGCTCTTGAAGGCGGTAGAGATTTTGAGCTGTCGTTTGCCCGAATCGGTCGAGCCCTGGGAAGTACTTCTGTACGGACGAGCTACCGGAGGACGCAATCGCGAGTACGCGATCGATTTGTTCTCCAAGGATCGTGGTCCGCGCGTTCGAGTCGAGAAGCCGTTTCCGCCGCTTGAATGCGGTCGCATTCTCAAGACGCTCAACGCCGTTGTCGTGCCGTCCGAATGGGACGAAAACGCTCCGCTGACTGTTTTACAAGCGCGCGCCGCGGGAGTTCCGATCATTGCTTGTGACGTACCCGGCATTCGGGAAGTTCTCGAAGACGGCGTTCATGGCAAGTTGTGTCCAGTGGGGGATTCGATGGCTTTGGCCAATGCAATGCGCGAAGTGATCCTTCGGAAAATGAAGCGCACAGAGCGCTTTGATTTGCCTGTGACGTTGACTGAGCATCTCGATCGCATCGAAGAGATTTACTCAACTGTGGAATTGGTCGCTCCGGTCACGGTCGAGTAGTCTCCGCGCCAATCAAACAATGAAAGCGATAGATCCCCGGACGAGTGCGAAGCTCGTTCAGAAAACAGGGCTCGATATTGGTTTTCTATGCGCTGGTTGGCCGCCGGATGTCGGTGGGGTTGAAAGTCATGCGCAGGACTTAGCACGTGCTTTAGTTGCACGCGGTCATCGAGTTCACGTGCTTTGCTTGGATGTCAGCGCGGACGGCGAACCGTTTTCAACTCACACGAAGGATGTGGACGGAATCGAAGTTCGGCGCATGGTCTACGCTTACGGCGATCACGATCGCTTAGCTCGGGTGGTCGTCAATCTGCGCGCCGAAGAAGTGATTCAATGCTGGCTGGCGGATACGCCGTGCGATGTCGTTCACGTTCATCATCTAACCGGCTTCGGTATGGGCGCACTGCGTGCGATCTCCGCCAGTGGCGCGCCCTGTTTGATGACTCTGCACGACTACTGGCCGCTGTGTCCGCGCGGACAAATGCTGAGCGCGGCGAAGTCGATTTGCGAGCGACCCGAGACGGAAGCTTGCACGAACTGTCTCAACTCAACTTGGCCGCATCTCATGCCCTCGGGAGCTGGAGTGGCAAGCGGACCGCGCGACGAGCCGCTGTCCGACGACGGTGAAGCAGTGGATGCTCGCACCGCCTTCGCACTCGAGATGCTGGAGTTGCCCGATCGCCTGTTCACACCTTCGGAAGCCGCGCGAGCCGTTTATCTGAAGGCTGGCCTGAATCCGGATCGAGTAGCGGTGTGCGAAAACGGAGTCGATGTCGACGACCTTGCCGCGCAAGTTTCCAGCGCTCGAGCGAAAGCGGGAAGCGACGACGATGCCTCCGTCCGACTGGGAATTCTAGGAACGGTGCTACCGAGCAAAGGCGTGCTGGAATTGGCGCGCGTCTTCGTCGAAGCGCAAGTTCCAGGTTTGAAGCTCGAAGTTCACGGCAACCTGCCGAGTTATCACGGCGACGAATCCTACGTGCAGGAGCTAAACGCTCTCGGCGCTTCGCATCCAGACTTAACGATTCACGGGCCTTACGCACGCGAAGAGTTGGTTGGCATTCTCGGCGGCTTAGACGGTGTCGCAGCACCCTCGCGTTGGGAGGAAGTCTTTGGTTTATCGGTTCGCGAAGCGCGTGCGGCCGGTTTGTCCGTGCTGGTCAGTAACGCCGGCGCTTTGCCCGATGTTTTGAGGAACCCCAACTCCGATACGGCGGCATCCGGACAATGGATCGTTGATCGCGATGATTGGAACGCCTGGGCGAAGGTGCTGCACGAGTTTGCAGGCAACCCCGAGTTGCGCTCAGCGGGATCGCAAGGAGCTAACGCGCCGCGTACTAGCAAGTCGATGATGCTCCAACTCGAACGCGCCTACGTCGAGGTGATCGTGGATTCGACCGACGCAATGCCGCATCTGCTCCATTCCATTGAAGGGCTTGAGTCCAAGCCTGAGCCCGAACCGCGGCAAAGCGGCTGGTTGGGCCGCATCTTCAATGGCTTCGGAAGTCGTTAGTAACTGACGGTATTCAGAAACTTCTCGATGCGTTCCTGGACGACATCCATTCGTCGCGTCAACATCGAAAGCTCGTTCGCAAAGTCCACGTCGTGCTTGCGAAGCGGATCCCAAGCATTCGTGTTGAGGTTGATCTTCATAAACAACACGTGATCGCGGAAGCGATTTAAGAGCGGCGTCGTATCGGCATCAACGTCGCGCATTGCGCGCATCAATTGCTCGTACTGGGTGACGGCTTTGGTGAAGTTCGTACGACCTTTGCGTCGCAACTCGTCGTCGTGAATTTCTCCCGATTCAGCTTTCCATTCTTCGAACATCGGCGTGGCGACGGCCTGAATCTTTTCGATCCGCTCCTGATAATCTTCAGCCCCATCATGGCAGAGTTCCAAGAAGAAGGTCAATAGGTCGTGTGCCTCGTAAAGGTCACCCGCTTCCTCGAAGATCATGCCGCGGTAAATTTGGTAGGCCTCATCGATTCGCTGTGAAGAGATGACAGCAGCGTCGCTCGCGTCTTCAATGCGCTCGAACATGATCTCCCGTTTGTCAACGCCGATGGTTTCCATCGCGGATAGGTACATCGCTTGGCACGAACCGAGTAGCAGGGTCGAGGCGAGGGCGAGAGACGAGAGGACAATTTTCGAGACCATCGTGAGCTTATTGAGTCGGAGCTAGTGGAAGCTGCGCGCGAAGTTCGCGCAGTACGTGATGCGTCGGATCACTTGCTCTATCGGGTGACGAGGTGCGCCGTCTTGAACGCGTCCGGTGTTGGACGCTAGGAATATCTTTCGCGATCGGACTGTCAATGCGGGCGGCGTTCGGGTCCTACCGCTCGGACGCACGTATCAAGTGGGGTCGCTGGACGCCGGGGCGTGCGAGCGCGACTGCTCGTGGACGCTTTTCCAGAAGTCCAAAAGTCGGTGGGACAAAACTTCCCACGTGAAATGCTCGCGCACATAGGCTTGGCCGCGTTCTGCCATGACCAGCGCCTCCTCGGGCTTCTCAAGCATTTCGACGACTGCTGCCTCGAGGTCGGTCTCGCTTTCAGTTATGCGTAAGTGCACGCCATCTTCCAGGCCGAGTCCTTCGGCGCCGATCGCGCTGGAGACCACCGGGCAACCCATGGCGAGCGCTTCTACGATCTTGAGTCGAGTCCCGCCGCCGATTCGTAGCGGCACAACCATCAACGCCGCACCCTCGAGATAGGGGCGCACATCGGGAACGCCACCGATGACGTTGACACCTTGACCGTGCAACTCCAAGACTTCGCGCGTTGCTCCGCCACCGACGAGATCAAACTCAAGGTCACCGAATCGTTCGCGGAGTCCAGGCAAGACTTTGGCGACGAAATGGCGAACGGCGTCGATGTTGGGACCGTAGGAGAGCGTGCCCAGATACAGAATGCGATGGCGCGTACGCGGTGCCGCAGGAACGCGGGGTTTGAAAAAATCGGGATCGATTCCGCTCGGGACGACGCCGAAATTCAATCCTTCGTAACGCTTTCCCAAAATGTGAGCGTCGTTCTCTCCGCACACAACATGGTGCGGGTAGCGACGTGCGGCTTCGGACTCAAGTCGATGCAGCTTCCACAGATCGAAGTGACGGTGCAAACCTTTGTGACCGGAGAGGTCGTCATAGAGCACGGTGTCCAACTTGTGGTGATGCTGAATGACGGGAATACCGGGAGCGGAAGGCAGGGTCCGCGCTAATAGCAACTCATCGAGGTGCACGATGTCGAAGTAGTCATCGCGCAAATCCTTCGCGAGCGCTTGGCGCAAGGCTGGGGAGTAGAACCAGCGCTCTAACTTTGGACGGGACCAACGCATCACGCGACCGGGTCGCACGCGATCGAACAGTTTGATTCCGGCGCATGTTCCGGACAGTTTGGCGATGCCTTCGCGATCGGTGCCCGGCTCGGTAATCGCTCGCAGATGAATTTCAACATCGCGACCGAGAGATTTGATCAGGTTGAACGTGCGAATCTTGCCGCCCGAATTGAGTGGCCAAGGAAAGAAGGGGCAGACGAATAATACTTTCATCGTTCGTCAGCCCTTAGCCCGACGATTTCGTGGGGGCTACGTACATTCGAATGGCGTAAAACCCATCCGTTGGTTTGTGGAACTTCTGTGCGCGACTCGGCGCGTTCCGCGCGGACGTCGAGGAGCAAGCAGGCGCGACCCGGGTCCACTCGAAAGGCGAAGGACGAAGTCGATGGAATCCCGAGCGCGTAGGCGACAAGCACACGGATCACGTTGTAGTGCGCGACGAGCAAGACTTGTCCACCGGGGTTTTGTTCTATGGCTTGGGCCAAAACCGGCCAAGCCCGCGCCAAGACCTCTGCGTCGGTCTCGCCACCGTGTTCATCAAAAGTCCACGGGTCGGCGTAAAAACCGTCGACTTGATCCCTGGGCAATTCATCGACGGCCCGACCTTGCCAGCTGCCTCGAAAGATTTCGGCCAACCCCGCGTCGACGATCAGTTCGGTGCCCGAACGATCGGCGATGCCACTCGCCAATTGCTTCGCGCGCACGAGGGGGGAGCTGATGATGCTGGTGAAATCGAGCCGGCCAAATTCCTCGGCCAACCGTTCGGTGTCGGCCTGCCCCGAGGCGGAAAGTGGCACATCCAAATTCCCGTAGGCCCGGCCGTGATAGTCCTCATGAACCTCCGCATGCCGCAGCAACCAGACTCGGGCATTGCTGCCAAAACCCGGGTGGAGCCCAGGCTGTGCTTGGCTTGATTGCTGGTCGGTTTCGATAGGAGCGGGGCCCATTGGGCCAAAATAGCACGTCTGGGGGGCTAGCTCGAAGCTCCGCCCTGGATTCCGTTCACAGTTCTATGAGCGCCAGATTTCATTCGGGGAAGCTTGGGTCAATCCAGGACTCGGAAGGAATCGGGAATGTGCTAATAAAAAGAGCCTTCGGGGTTCCGCTTTGGTTCAGGACTGCCAGCGCCGTGGCCGAAGAGTAAAGAGTCCACCCAGCCTCATTGAGTCCAATGATCCCCACGAATCTACCCATCGCATTTAGCGGAGCCCCAGGCGCCTACAGTGAAGAAGCTGCTCTGCGGTTCTTTGGCCCCAGCTTCACTACCCTGACTTGCAGCTCCTCGAAAGACGCCCTGAAGGCAATTTCTGAGGGGCGCGCACAACGCGCTGTCGTTCCGGTTGAGAATACCGTGACGGGGTTCTTTGATGGACTGGTCGAAGCGCTAAGCGAGCGTTCGGACCTCGGCGTCGTAGGAGAAGTCGTGCTTCCTATTCGTCACTGCCTGATGGCGGCTCCCGGAACGAAGTTGGAAGACATCGCCGTGGTGACGTCGCATCAAAGCGCCTTGTCACAATGCCGCGACTGGTTGACCAGCATCGGAGTCAGCACGCGTCCGGCTTCGGACACGGGACGTGCAGCGGAAGAGCTGGCAACCAATTTTGATTCTGGACTGGGCGTACTCGGCAGTCGCAGGTTGGCCAACCGCTACGGTCTGAACATCTTGGCTGAGGGCCTTTCGGATCATTCGGACAACCGGACGCGTTTTTACGTTCTAGGTCCGATCGAAGAAGGGGCTCGTGAACAGTCGAACGACGCCGGAACGCGAACCGCCGTGCTGCTTGGACCGGTTTCAGAACCGCGCGCACTCAAAACGCTTCGCATCCAACTCGAAAGTCACGGGGCGATGAAAACTCGCTCGCCTTTCCTCGGCTCTCAGGATGGTGCGCGTTTCTTGGTCGAGTTCGACCACGCTCCCGGGAATGGTCTCGATATCGTCGAAGTGGGGGCGAATCGTCCGACTCAACGCTTCCTCGGATCTTGGCGACCCTAACGGCCCGGAGTTTCAAAGTTCCGCTCCGCGCGAGCTGTCCGTAGGACAAATGACTTTTGCCACGCGCTGCTAACCCGAATTATTCATGAACACGCGGACCAAACACCACGAACGACCGGCAGTGCCTCGCGGTTCATGAATAATCCGGGCTAAGCGAAGGGTGAGCGATCTCGATGCACCCAAGTGAGCCAGCTTGGGAAATGCTGATCGAAGATCGAGTCCAATCCCATTTGGCGACCTGCGCTCGAAATCGAAGCCGCTAGGCAGCAAGCCGCAGCGAGCAGGAAGGCGTCCGACATCTCAATCGGACCGTAAGCCCAAGCGTTCAGCATCAAGAAGGCGGCGAGGAATCCGGCTGGGCGAGTCAGTGCGCCGAGCGTTAGTAGGAATCCGAACAGAAACAATCCCCAACGCCAGAGGAAGGCGGTGCCATCGGGATTGGCTAAGAGAACCGTTTCACCCCACCAGGCGAGTAGAGATGAGTGTTCGTCCAGTCTTTCGCTGATACTGCTCTCTAGGTCGCCGCCGTCCGGAACTCCCACTTGAATGGCTGACCAGCCTTCGGTGAGTAGGAGTAGCGCGACGGTGATCCGGACGATGACGAGGGACCAACCTTTTCGCGCGCTGGAAGATGCGGGGCTAGACATGTGTGAATACTAACGGCGTCGCATCCATCGAAGAACTGCTACGAGGTCCATTCTTGGCCTCTTCCCGGCTTAGAGTCGAACAAACCACGCATCTTGCGAAATGTTGAGGTTTCGCAAACGCCAACGTTGCGAATATACAAGGTGGGTCGAGTTCGCACAGGCATTCGATTCAAGAGTCGCTATGGTGGGGGCAAAGACGGTTTTTACAGAGGATCGAGGGGAGCATGGATGCGAAATAAGAACGTTCTGGGATTACTCGCAGTTGTAGCCGGACTGGTGATCGGCGTGGTTTGGTTTGCGCTCGAGGATTCGCCGCCGACGAGCGCGGCTGTGATGGGGCCGGGCATTTCGGAACCGGAGGTCGACACGACTGAGTCGCGATTGGCAACGCCAAAAGTAGAGGCCGCGAAACAAGAGCGAGCCTTGGTTGCGCCAGCCAGCGAATCCATTCGCCAAGTCGAAGCAGGCGGCCTTCTCGCGACGGTTCCCGAAGATCAGTTGCGTTGGATTGAAGGGCGGTTGCTGCTTCCCGATAGTGCTGCTTGGGACGCTACCGCGGTGGCGATTTCGGTTCTGGCGCCGGAACGAAAGACGGCGAAACGAGCGCTGTTCAGCATGATGATGGACGGCGGGAATCAGCCGGTGGCTGAAACCGAGGTGCTGTACAGTTCGGGGTTCGCCAAGGATGGCAGTTTTCGATTGGGCTGCGCGAAGGATGCCGAATGGGCTTACCTCGATATCGATGCGCGCTTCCTCTATTTAGTTGAACCCATAGCCGTGCGACTCGAGGGTCCAGTGACCTCGATCGACTTGACGCCATTGCTCGGTGCAAACATCAAGGGACAGTGGAGCATTGCTGGAGAGGCTAGCGCGGTCGAACGCGAATTCACGGGAGGCTCGGTCTACTTGACGACCATCGCGAACAATGAAATTCCGGCCTTTCTTGGCGGTGATGCTGACAATGATGACGTTTTTCATCGCACTTGGGTGGCCGCCGACGGCCAATTCGAAATGCGCGGCGTCGATCCCGACATAGATTGGTCGACGGTCTCGCATCCGCCGCAATTGGCTTCGCACGTAAGCGAGGAACTCGAACTGACGGCGGGCGAGGAGTTCGAGTTGGAGATCGAACTCGTGCGAGGTTCTCGGCTGTCCGGTCGAGTTGAAGATAAAAGCGGACAACCGTTATTCGGCGCGCGTCTCTTTGTGAGCACAACTGATTCCGAAGTGGAATTCAAACGCACGCAACTGATGTCGCGCGAGGGACGCAGTCGCGGTGATGGTAGCTTTGACTTGTACGGCATTGCGCCGGGAGAGGTACGGCTCAACGTCGAGCTGAAAGGCTACCGGACTCCGCTTCGCAAAAAATTCACGTTGGAGCCCGGATCGGAAGAAACTGGAATCGTATTCAAAATGCGACGCGGCAAGGCGCTGCGCGGTTCAGTAGCGTGGTCGAACGGCTTGCCTGCCGTCGACGCCAAAGTCGAAATCGGAAAAGACTCGAGCGGGAAGCCCGATGGATTTCCGGCTTCATGGCGAACGCGATACGGCGAATCGCAAACCGATCAAGCTGGCGCTTTTGAGGTTATCGGGCTGAAGTCGCGCAAAAGCTCGATTTGGGCGTGGGGAACTCGCGAAGAAAAGGGTCGCTGGGTCGAGGGTGTTGCGCGCTTGGATGGCATCAAGCCGACCGAGTCGGCCGATCATCGCTTGGTCCTTCAAGAGCGTCCGGTCGTGTCGGGTTTCGTGATTGATGCCGAGGGCAATCCCGTTCAGGACTTTGAAGTTGAAGTTCGTTTGGACGACGGTGCCAGCAACATGTTCAGTCTTATGTCGAGGCAAGGTCAGGAGGTGAAGCGCAAGTTTCACGCGCTTGACGGAGGCTTTTTGCTCGAACGCTTGGATCGCGGCGATTACGTGGTCAGCGTGATTGCCGATGGGTTTGCTACATCCAAACCAGTTGGCTTCCAGGTTCCGTTCGAGCGGGATACCGCACCTCTCGAGATCACGTTAGAGCAGTTTTCGAGCGTGACCGGCATCGTGACCTCGCCTGGTGGGGGCATTGCGATTGGTGCAACGGTTACGGCTAATTCCAATCCTTCCGAAACGAAGTCCATGCTGATCGAAATGGCGGCGCCGTTCACCACTACGACGAACGGACGCGGGGAGTTTCGATTTGGTCAGTTGTCGCCGGGGCTCTTGCGACTGCATGCGAAGGGCGATGAATGGGTGCAGTCAGCCGATGTGGATTTGGAACTCATGCCGGGTATGGAAGAACCAGGTGTTGAACTGCGGCTGCGAACCGGAGCAATGCTGACAGTAGAGGTGTTGGATCCCGAAGGAACGCGGGTCAATAATTACATCGTGAAGGTTTCGGAACCCACCGCGATGGAGTTCGATTTCTCGAGGTTTAGGGATTCGAATAACTCGTCTGTTGCAGAGGACGGTTGGGTGGAGTTTTCGGGACTAACGCCAGGCACGGCGACGGTGACGGCACAAAAAGTCGGCAACGAGGTAATTGACATGCGCGAATTCGGGGACGAAAGCGTCCGAGTTTCAACGAGCTTCCCCAGTCTCAAGAATGCGATGGTCGCCACCGTAGAGCTCGTCGATGGAGTCACCACGCACGTCATACTCGGCGGCGAAGGTGATACTGAGCGTAGCCCCGTTACGGTGACTGGCGTGATTACGCGGCGCGGCGAACCCGTCGAAGCCAAGCTTACTTTCGTGCTGATGGATGATGCTTTCGAAGCCGATCATGTGAAGGTTTCCACCAACGAGAAGGGCGCGTACAAAGCCGATCTCAGTACGGCTGGCGACTATTACGTAACGATCAATCGGACGGGCGATGACGATAAATCGCATAGCGTGGATCGCTTCTGCCGCGTCTACCCGACGGAATCCCAAAGGAGCGATTTCCGGCTGCATGCAGCCAGGATATCGGGGCGGATCCTCGATCCCGATGGAGATTTGGCCGTGAAGATTCCGGTGAGCTTGCGCCGGACAGGCACTCCAAGGCATGGGGAAAGCAGTTTGGAATCCACTTTTAGATCACGGAATGAAACCGACGAAAACGGCGAGTACGCCTTCGATCATTTGGAGCCAGGCACTTACATCGTCGGCGCGGGCAACTCGATGTTCACTTTGATGTTGGGAAGCGCTGGCGGCTACGGTCGCAAGCTTTCGGATCCTGTTCAGTTGGACGCCGATCAAGATCGCACAGGCGTTGACCTTAAGCTGAGCGGTCCCGTTCAACTCAAGGGAGATGTCGTCGATCGAGACGGCAACCCGGTCAACGGAGCTTCGATTTACGTTTTCGACAATGCAGGCAATCCAGTCGATCCGCTTTCGAGTACGACGAGTAACGTCTCGGGACGATTCATCTACGAAGGGTTGTCGGCCGGCGAATATACGATCATGGCTCGCACCAAAGACCGGGCATCACCGCACTCACGGCCCATCAACGTTCGAGAGGGTGAGAACGCGCGCATCAAACTCGAACTTGAGCCCGCGACGATCTTGATCGTGAGCTTATTGGATGTAAAGGGAAAGCCCATACCGGCCAGCGTTGGCGTCGTCGATGAGAATGGTCGCGAGTTGAACGGCTTACATTCTTTTGGAGGCAACGCCATGTTCTTTGGGGGCAGCGAGCCGGAAACTAAGTTCCAACGAGTTGGCCCGATATCGGCAGGCAGCTACGTCGTCACTGCGCGGGCAGAGGGCTACGAAGAAGTCCGTCAAACGGTCGACGTCGGTCGCAATGAGAACGAGAAGACGGTCGAGTTGCGATTGAAGGAGTAAGTCTCATTCGCCGTAGATCTGCTCGATAACTACGTTTCGCGAGCTTTACTCGACGGATTCGCTCGATACGGCCAACCAGTGTCGTTCCAATCGCAAATGCGTCGCTCGATTGGCGTAGCCTACGAAACTGATCGGCGTGTGCGTGTCGATCGGAAAGTCGAGCGAGCTTCCATCGGTTGCCGTGATCACGGCTCCGGCAGCTTCTGCGCAAAGAATCGCGCCACCAATGTCGTAGGGTTTTGTCGTGATGGTCGGTTTGCCGCGCCGGTCCGCTAGGAAAGCGCGCGGGTCAACCACAAACCGATACGTGCCGAGTGCGAGCAAGATCAACTGTCCCGCCGAACAGATGTACTGATCGTCGTAGCAGTTGCGCACGTCCGCGGATTCTTCGCGTTCCAATCGTGTCAAGAAATCCGTCTCGAGCTGAGCAGTTGCCGGCAACAGATCGTGCATGTAGCGGAAGAAGGGGAAGTAGCCGTGGTCGACGCGGTCGTCGGTGTCGACCGTGAGCGTGCCTTCGCTGATCCGTTCATCCGTGGCCAAGTCGTATTCTTCGAGTTGACAGCTTCCGCCGCGCTTCGCAAAGAGCGTTCGCCGCGTTCGCGCTCTTGAGTTCGGGATCTCGGTCAGAATGCCGCCGGTCAAATCCGAAAGTTTGGGTTGCGACTCACCTTCCGGCGCGAAAGAAACCACTGTCCAAGCCGAGCGCAAATCGGTCATCAGATTGCGCGTGCCGTCAACCGGATCGAAAGCGATGCGCGGGCCGCCGTGCTCGAAACCGGGAAGCTCAACCGGATCGTCGGAGCTCGATCCGGAGGGATTCGGACCCATATGTCGCCAGCCAGAATCCTCGGTCATGACCGAGAGCGGACTCAACCGAGCCTGCTTGTGGAGCCACTTGGTCAACAGCTGCTCGCTGGGTAAGTCGAGGCCAAACGTGACGTCGCCGGCTCCTTCGGCGACCGCCCTTGAGATCGCAATCAGATTCCGTTGTTCCGCCGCTACGAGCAATACCGAGCGGGTTGCGAACCGAATGGCATCGCAAAGCCTGAATAATTCGGGCTGCCAAGCCTCGAAGGAGGTGTCTTGGGGGGGCATGGGCGTATCTGTTGGTGAAGGTTCGACGAGAGGAGGGGAGAGTAGCTTGTCCCCGCGCAACTCGCGACTAAGCTTTGGCCTCTCCTCACTCCGGAGCGGTCGCACAGTATCGCTCAAATTCTCGTTTTAGGTTAGAGCACGTCGTTATGAGTAGTCCCCGCGAAGTCATCATCATTGGTTCAGGTCCCGCAGGCTATACAGCCGCTATTTACGCCGCGCGAGCCAACCTCAAGCCGCTCATGATCGACGGCATGCAGCCTGGCGGTCAATTGACGATTACGACCGACGTCGAGAATTATCCCGGCTACCCCGAAGGCGTGATGGGCCCGAAGATGATGGAGGACTTTCGCGCCCAAGCTGAACGCTTCGGAACGGAGTTCGTGATGGGGCAAGTGATTGAGATTGATTTCAGTCAGCGTCCATTCAAGTTGAAGACGGACTTTGAAGAGTTCGAAGCGAAGTCGATCATCATTTGCACGGGTGCATCAGCGCGCCTACTTGGCTTGGATAAAGAGAAGGAGATCATGGGACGTGGGCTCTCGGCCTGCGCAACTTGCGATGGAGCCTTCTTCCCCGACAAGGAGCTGGTCATCATCGGTGGTGGTGACAGCGCGATGGAGGAAGCCAACTACCTCACGCGTTACGCGACCAAGGTTACGATCATCCATCGTCGCGAAGTTTTCCGCGCGTCACCGATCATGCTCGACCGAGCGCGCGCCAATAAGAAGAACACTTTCCTGCTCAACAAGACGCCGATCGCTTACCTCACCGACGACACGGGCAAGCTGAGCGGCGTGCAGTTGGAAGACACGCTCACCGGCGAGAAGTCGGACTTCAATTGCGATGGTTTGTTCATCGCGATTGGACACGTTCCGAACTCTGGCATTTTTAAAGGTCAGATCGACCTCGACGATGATGGCTACATCACGGTGAAGAACGGGACCGAAACGAACATCGAAGGCGTTTTTGCTGCTGGTGATATCGCGGATAAGGAATATCGTCAGGCCGTCACGGCAGCCGGCATGGGCTGTATGGCAGCGATCGATTGCGAGCGCTGGTTGGACGCTCAAGAGGGCTGAAGCCGGAACGCTCTCGCGATTCGTACGGTTGGGGCCAGAGGTTCGAGGCAACTAGCCCGAATTATTCATGAACACGCGGACCAAACACCACGAACGACCGGCACTGCCGGTCTATTGGTTCCTGCTGGCACTTTGCAGATACTGGCGTCCTCGACGACCTTACAAGGTCGTCTGCG
>JBLINP010000054.1:0-18891 GCA_047639415.1 Planctomycetota bacterium
GCACTTTGCAGATACTGGCGTCCTCGACGACCTTACAAGGTCGTCTGCGGGGGCAAGTATCTGCAAAGTGCCAGCAGGAACCAATTCGAGGCGTTTTGCCTCGCGGTTCATGAATAATCCGGGCTAGTCCTCTAACCGATTTGCTCGACGCGCTACTCCGCGAGTTCTTCGAGTTCTTCCCAACGCGCCAGTGCCGAGTCCAACTCAGCCTGGCGCGTTTCCAATTTAGCTTGGTTCTCCGCAATCTCGGCACCGGGTTTCTTGAAGTACCCGGGCTCCGCCATGGCGGCCAACATGTCCGCATGTTCGCTCTCGAGCGCTTCGATGCGATCGGGCAAGCCCGCCAACTCGAGCTTCTCTTTGTACGTACGACGCCGCGCTTTGGGAGTCGCCTCCGCGACAGCTTTGCGCGCCCCACCGGACGCCTTCTGCTTGACGACTTGCTTTTGATTGGCTTCGCGATTCTTAAGCACGCGCGCCCACTCTTCGTATCCACCAACGTTTTCGATGATTTGACCGCCCGGCTCGAAGGCCAGCGTCGAAGTCACCACGTTGTCCAAGAACTCACGGTCGTGACTCACCAGCAACAATGTGCCCTGGTAATCGGAGAGCAACTCTTCGAGCATTTCCAGCGTCTCGAGATCGAGATCATTCGTCGGCTCATCGAGTACGAGCAAGTTGCATGAACGCGCCAGAATGCAGGCCAACTGCAATCGATTGCGTTCACCGCCCGACAGCTTGTCTATTTTCCCGCGTATCTGATCCGGCGTAAAAAGGAAGTCGCGCAAGTAGCCGATGATGTGCCGCGAAACTCCGCCAATCGTGACGGTATCGCCCTCTTCGCACACGTTCTCCTGAACCGTACGGTTGTCGTCCAACGTAGAATGCAGCTGGTCGAAGCGCGCTACCTCTAGTTTGGTTCCGAGTTTCACGCTGCCCGCATCAGCCTCCAACTCGCCGAGTAGGAGCGCAATCAGAGTCGACTTTCCGCACCCATTCGGCCCGATGATTCCAATGCGGTCGCCGCGATCGATCACCGTTGAAAAGTTTCTAATAACGTGCTTGCCAGCGAAGGCTTTCGACAACCCTTCGGTCTCCAATACCTTTTGGCCACTGCGATCCGCCTCGGCGATTTGCGCGCGCACAGTGCCCGTGCGTTCGCGACGTTCACTGCGCTCCTCGCGCATGCCCTGCAGCGCTCGCACGCGTCCCATGTTGCGCGTCCGGCGTGCGCGAATCCCGGTCCGAATCCACGCTTCTTCCTGCGCCAACTTCTTGTCGAAGGCCGCGTCCGCTCCAGCTTCGGCGTCGAGCACAGCTTCCTTGCGCACCAAGTACGTCGCGTAGTCGCAGGAATAACTGCGCAACACGCCGCGATCCAAATCGAGAATCCGATTGGCGGTTCGTCGTAGAAAGGCGCGGTCGTGCGTGACGAGCACGAGCGCTCCCGCTCTTCGATTCAATAGGCCTTCGAGTTGTTCAATGGCCTCCAAGTCGAGGTGGTTGGTCGGTTCGTCAAGCAAGAGCAGATCGGGCTCCTGCACCAAGGCGCAAGCCAATAGCAGGCGACGCTTGGTTCCCGCCGAAAAGGACGAGATCTCCGCTTGGGGGTCGAGCCCCATTTGAGTCAGGACACGCTCGATGCGATCGCCCTCTTCCCATTCCGATTCGGGCTCGCCATCGGCTTTCGCGATTAACTCGCGTACCAAGTATTCCGTTGCCGTCCCCTTCAGGTCCTTGGGAACCGCCTGTGACAAATAACCAATGCGTAAACGGGTGCGCCGTACGAGGTCGCCACCGTCGACCTCCAATTCTCCCGCCAGGATTTTGAGCATGGTCGACTTTCCGCAGCCGTTGCGCCCCAGCAAGCCGATGCGTTCACCACGCTCGATTTGCAGGTCGACCCCGTCCAGTAATTGAGCGCCCCCGAAGGAGAAGCTCACCGATTTTAATCCCAGCTCTGCCACGTATTCTAAGTCGGTTGGCTTCCAAAAAAGTCGCAGCGGAGTGCTGCGAAGGAATGTGGAAGCTAATTTGCGGCGAGCAGTCTACCCCGGCTCTCACAACGCACACCGCGCGTGAGGTAGAATTTGGAGAGCCCAAGCCGGGCTGACCCAATGTTGTCCTCAAGCAAACGAATCGCGGCACTGATAATCTCCGTCGCGCTCGCGTTCTGGCCTCTGGTCGGAGCGCTCGTGGGAGCTCAAGAACCCCTCGACGACGAGCAGTCGGAGTGGGAGATCACCGAGGGCGCGGCGCCCGGCTACGTCAAGGATTCAGCCTGCACCGAATGCCACGAAGCGCGTGAGCACTCCTATCAACACTCCCCGATGTCGTTTTCGTTTTTCGCGATGACGCCCGACAAGCTACGGGAAAATCTGACGGAAAACGCCTTCTTCCACGAGCCTTCGGGCAACTACTACGAAACCTACCGACGGGGTGAGGATTTCTTTCAACGTCGCTGGCGCGTCGATGAAGCTGGTCAAAAGTACGCCGAGTTCGAACGCCGAATCGATTGGGTAATCGGATCGGGCACGCACGCTCGGACCTACTGTTACGAGACTCCTTCAGGCGAATTCTTTCAACTTCCCGTCTCCTGGTACAACGGCCGCGGCTTTGCCATGTCGCCGGGCTACGACCTGCCCGATCACGATGGATTCGGACGGCCGATCCGAAGGCGCTGCATGTTTTGCCACAACGCCTTTGGCGAAAGTCCGGCGGGCAGCGATCAATACGGTGAGATCGATCGGTTTGCGCAAGCTGAAATGCCGGAGGGCATCAGTTGCCAGCGTTGCCATGGTCCGGGCGGCGAGCACGCCACGCTTGCACTAGATCCAGACATTGATGAAGACGTGTTGCGCGCGGCGATCGTGCATCCCGCCGGAATTGACAAGCAGCGCTCGGGAGACATTTGCTTCCAGTGCCACTTGCAACCCACCAGTGCGATTGACGACACAGTGCGGCGTTTGGGACGAGGAACCTACTCGTTCAAACCCGGCGAACCGTTGGAAGACTACAACGCCCACTTCGATATCTTCGAACGCAAGCCCATCGAAGACCGGTTTGAAATCAACCACCATGCCTACCGCTTGATGCAAAGTCCCTGCTTTGTGGAAAGTGAAGGCAGCATGAACTGCGTTACCTGTCACAGTCCGCATAGTCGCCCGACGATCGAAGAACGCCCCGCTTACTATCGCCGCAAGTGCATGCAGTGCCACGAAGTGGATTCCTGTTCTTTCGAGGGACGTCTAGATGCGCACGAAGTGGAGAGCAACGATTGCGCGGGCTGCCATATGCCCGAACGTCGTACGCAAGATGTCGTCTTGGCGACTGCGACCGATCACCTGATTCGACGCGCTCCAGCACCGAAATCCTTTCTTGAGGAACTCGAAGAGGACGAAGAATTTGAGTTGCAAGGTGCGGCTTACTTCTTCGCCGATCGCGGACCGCACGGCGAAGAACTCAAGCTTCACCAAGGCTTGTTTCAGATTCGCAATGGCAGCGTAGAAGGACTCGACGAGCTTCAAGCGCTGGTCAACAAAGAACAACCCGAAACGGCTGAGCCCTACCTCGACTTGGGCCGTGGTTATCTCGTCACGAATCGCTACGACCTGGCGGTACAGAACTTTTCCCGAGTAACTGAACTCTTCCCCGAGCGCTCCGTCGGTTGGCGTTCGTTAGGCGAAGCGCTTGTCCTGACCGGTTCACATGCCGAAGCCAAACGCGCGCTAACGCGAGCCTTGGAACTCGAACCCGACCATCCGGACAATCACTTCGCGATGGGCAAGCTACTCGGTGCGACTCAGTTTCAACCCGCGCTCAAACATTACCGCGATGGTCTCGATTTGCGCCCCAACGATGAGGGTGCTTTGGAGGCGATTGCCATGCTCTTGCTCGAGCGCGGTCGATTTGCGCGAGCGGCCACGCGCTTCGAACGAGCCATCGAGGCCGATCCGCGCAACGCGGAACTCTATCGTGGGCTAGGCACCGCGCGAGTTCGACAGGGACAGTGGGCGCAGGCGCTGCAGGCTTGGGATCGCGGCGCGGCTGTCGCGGAGTACGACGCGGACTTTAGGCGCAAGTTGGCCTTCGGCTATCTAACTGCCGACGACAAGCAATGGCGCGATCCTGCGCGCGCCCTGAAGTTTGCGCAAGAGGCCGCCGAACTCACTTCGCGCGATCCGGATGTGGCGACTGAAATCGCCATGGCACTCTACCTTCTCGATCGTCATGACGAATCGTTGAAAGCTCTTCAGCGCGCTCGCGACCTCTCGGCTGATCGCGTCGTTACGAGCGGAATCGCGGCGTTGAATTACCGAGCACTTGATCGCGAGGAAGACGCCAGATCGGAAGAGCGCGCGGCGCGCAGCGAAATCAACCTATCGACTGCGGGAGCTCTGCGGACCTTCGTGCTCGAACAACTGAAAACCAGTCGCGCCGGAAAACGCTGACCGACGCACGATCGCGCATGCAAACGACGATGGACGCTTGACGGCTCTCACGGTGATCGTGACCATCCAAGGATGAGCACCATCCCCAGCGCCCTCAATCCCCCCCAGCGAGTCCTACTCGGGCCCGGCCCCTCCGACGTTGCCGCCTCGGTCCTTCAAGCTATGGCCAAGCCCACGATTGGCCATCTCGATCCCGAATTCCTCGGCGTCATGGACGAAGTGCGCTCCATGTTGCGGACCGTCTTCGGCACTGCGAACGAGCTAACCTTCCCCATGTCGGGCACCGGCTCGTCCGGTATGGAAACTTGCTTCGTCAATTTGATCGAGCCCGGCGACGAAGTGCTCATCGCAGTCAATGGAGTCTTCGGCGGACGCATGGTGGATGTCGCTGAGCGCTGTGGCGCGGTCGTGACCAAGGTGGCAGGCGAATGGGGACGAGCGCTTAGCGCTGACGATTTCCGCAAAGCTGCGGCGGGGCGCTCTTTCAAAGTTTTGGCCTGCGTGCACGCCGAGACATCGACCGGGGTCATGCAAGACATTCCGTCCATTCGCGAAGTCGCCGACGAGATCGGTGCGCTGCTACTGGTCGACTGTGTGACCTCGATTGCGGGTACGCCGCTTTTGCTCGACGATTGGGGCATCGATGCCGCTTACTCGGGAACGCAAAAGTGCTTGTCGTGCCCGCCCGGACTTTCGCCGATCAGTTTCTCAAGTCGCGCTGCGGAGCGATTGAACTCTCGCACTTCGAAAGTGCAGAGTTGGTACCTTGACCTCTCGATGATCGCCAACTATTGGGGAGCCGAACGTGCTTACCACCACACCGCGCCGATCAACATGCTGTACGCCTTGCACGAAGCCCTGCGATTGGCTCTCGAAGAAGGCCTCGAAGCGCGCGTTCAACGTCACCAATTGAATGGCGGTGCACTTGTCGCTGGACTCGAAGCTTTGGGGCTCGAAATGGTCGTACCCGCAGCTGAACGCTTGCCGCAATTGACCGCAGTACGCATTCCAGAAGGCATTGATGACGCTACCGTGCGCAAGCACCTGCTCGAAGCCTTCGACTTGGAAATCGGCGGCGGCTTAGGCCCGATGAAAGGCAAGGTCTGGCGCATCGGTTTAATGGGAGCCGCGAGTACGCGCCGCAACGTCGCGTTGTGCTTGAGCGCCCTGACATCGGCACTCGAGAAACAGAACCACAAGTGCGCTTCGAATGCGGTCGCCGCCGCCGAATCTTTTTACGCGCAGAGCTAAACCTTTTCGGGGGCTTTGCGAAAAGCGCGATGCCCCCAAGAAGCGCCGGCTCCGAGCAAGCCCCCCACCGGCAGCGGTACAGCGATCAGCATCGATGCGATGCAAGCCTTGCTCACGGAGACGAAGGGACGCCCGCTCTCCAAAATTTCTGTCAGGAAAACACCCGCCCCGCCTAGGAGCGCGGCGGGAATCGATAAAAGCAGGTACGTGCCAGGACTAAACACGTCGCTGCTGGTAGCGAGCACGTCCGTAGCCGCAATCAGCCCGGCGCCGATCGGCGTGAACGACCAAGTTGCCGGTAACGAATTCGTCGAGCCCGCCCGCGTGAATTGGAGTAGCGACCAGGCGCAAATCGCGAGGAAGCAAACGCCCGCCACGGCCAGCCCCGTTTGCCAGCCGACGGCGTAGCTCAAGCCCACACCGATTACAGGCCCGGAGAGGAGAGCGCCAAAGCAGCCCGCTACCCCCCTTCTTCGCCAGTCGGGTTCGCCTGCGTTCGGTTGTTCTATTTTGACTGTTTTCATGCCTAGTTCGCGTGCCTGCCGACTCTGTGGAATACTAACAGCCCGTGGTTAAATTGCTTTGCCCCATGAGGAACGTCCTTCTGGCCAGGTCGACGCCCGAAAGCCTCACCGAATCTAGGGATTCGGCTTCGTTTCCGGGCACCAACCTGACCAAAATTCCGTTGCTCATGAAACAAAGCAATTTAGCCACGAACTACTAGCCCCCGCGATTGCGCGCCCCACTGCTCGCCCCGAAACTTCTGTTCGATCCTTCGAAATGATTCGCACCTTTTCCTTAGTGGTCATCTTGCTCCTGGTTTTTCCCACGGAGTGGGTTCAAGCTCAAATTAAAATCTCAGAGCCACCGGCGATCGTTCCGCATCGCAAGTTCGCTCTCGATTATCTGGAAGAGCACGGGCACGCCGGAGCCACGCCCGAACAGGTGGATGTCGAAGCCCTGATCGACGCCGAGTTCATTCGCTTTGATCTCGGTTTGTATGATCTGCGCTTTCCGATCGAAGATCTTTCCGAAGAGGAGAGCGCGGGCAATCTGAAGGAGATCGCGCTCGCGCTTTTGCGTTCACAGGAGCTTTTTGCCGAATGGGTAGATGCACATGAGGACCGCATCGTGCGCGCCGATTTCAAAACCATCCGGCAATGGATCACTGCGTGGAAGCCGCGCCAACTCGAACGCGCTGCCAAACAAAATCCAAGCGCATTGGCCGTCGGGCTCAAGGCCAGTCCAGCCGAGATCGAAGCGCTCGCCCGATTCGCCGACTGGATGCGAACGGCAGCACCGGTCAAGCTCAATCGATTGGCCAACTTTCCCGCTCGCATGATCTTCATGCCCACTCGACCTCGATTCTTGAAGTTCGTGTGCTTCGCTGGCTGGAAGTATCCCGATTTGAAATCAAAATTCTGGGATGACGGCTTGGGCACTTGGCTGGGATGCCGTGTCCAAAAGACACAAATCGTTGCACTCCAGTACGCGTCCCCCGATATCTCCAAAGCCGACTTCGAACTCGGGCTGCCGCTCAACTACAAACACCCGGACGTCATGCAGCAGCATGCTGTTCACTTCGGAATGCAGGCCTTATTCGACAATTATTACCAGGATTCGCTGCCGCCCTTTGCGTCAACGGGCCTGGCCATGAATTTAGTACTCGAACAATTCGGTGACTTGAAGACGCGCATCGAAGGTGACCTACGTGCTCGCTTTACCGAATCCTTCGCGGCCTTTGTACCCGGCGGAAATTCAGGTGGTGGTACCTTGCCGCCCTACAACCCCGATGGTCGCTGGCGCGAAACTCTCGGCGTAGGACACTTCCTCAGCCTTCTTCAGAAATGCCAAGAGAAGGGCAATGGATACGTCCAGAACAAGAAGAACCGCAATCTAAAATTTCAGATCATTGCGGACGACGAGCGTGCCAAGACCTCTCAAATGGCACCATTCCTTGGCACCGCGGCATTGAATAACCAGCCGCCCGAACAAAAGTTCATGGGCGACTACCAGGAGTTCTTCCGCGCGTACAAGAGCGGCTTTTTATGGTGGCTTCAAACCGAGGCAGCTGGCTCAAAGAAGCGCTGCGCGAAGGTCTTCACGCAACTTCTGCAGGAACGCAGCCTCGATCCGGTCGTTAGCTTCGAAGAACTGCTCTTAAAAATATACGAGTCGCCCCTCAGTGAGGAGCGCCCCGGAAACAAGTCGCTAGAAGGTCAATTCCTTCTGTGGCTAACCAAGCAGTAGCCTTCAGTTCACCTGAAGGTTACTGCGAGCGATCACGCTTACATCGTCAGTGTGAACGGAACCGCGTTACTGGCGAAGTCAGCTCCGCCCAACGCAGGCGCCGACAGGTAGGCGTGGTTCAAAGTGAGTCCGACCAGGCTCGGGTCGAGAATTCCCGGGACGCTGAACGCAGCGTTGGCCTCACCGTTTCCGTCGAAGGTGCCAATGTAGTTCGTGAACACGCCTGCGAAGGGGCGCTTGATGGTGAACAGCATGTAAGCGTCGAAGTTGAGGGGCAGATTCACTCCACCGGGGAAATCAAGTCCGGGGGTCGTTCCCGTGCCGCTTCCGAAGATCCAGTAAGCGTCGCCCGCCATAGCTAGGCCTGCGCGAAGCGTGAAGATGACGCTTTCGCCAGCGCCAGCGGAGTTGCGATCTTCTGCCATCGAATCGCAATCATCGGGCTGACCATTGCCATCAAAGTCCGTGACGTATCCACTCGCTATTTCGCACGAATCGATTTGCTCATTCACGTCGCAATCGGGCCCAGTCACAACGGCATCGGGAACGATTTTCCAGATCTCTCCGTTCAACTCGACCATGTACATCTCGCCGTAACGGTCTTCACCGAAGGAGACGATGAAATTGAGTGAACCGACTAAAGGTGCCAGTTCAGCCGTACGGTCGATGAAATCAGTCTTGTTCACGCCGTCATAACGGAAGCTCCAGATCTTGCCCGCGCAAACATCGGTGAAGAAGTACGTGCCTTGCAAGTCGGGAATGGCGCAACCGCGATAGTTGTAGCCGCCCGTGACCGAGCAGACGCTGAACGTCGGGTGGTTGTATTCGTGGATCGGAGGCGTGAAGCCCGGATCATTACAGGGCGGAGTGCCAACCGGGCAAGAGCCAATGCCGTTGCAACGATTGCCTTCCATGACGCGCCATCCGAAGTTGAGGCCGCCGACGCCCGCCGGGGCGAAGCTGATTTCTTCGCGTGCATCTTGACCGACGTCACCAATGTACATGTCGCCCGTTACGCGATCGAAGCTGAAGCGCCACGGATTGCGGAGACCGTTGTGCCAGACGCGAGCGGATAGACCACCCATTCCCGTGAAGGGATTGTCCGGAGGAAGCGTGAAGCCACAGCTCGCCGGGTCGACGTCGATACGCAGCATTTTGCCGAGTTGCTCTTCCGGATTTTGTGCGCGACAAGCCGGATCGTTACCCGATCCCCCATCACCCGTCGAGAGGTACAGCATGCCGTCGGGTCCGAACGCCAAGTGACCGCCGTTGTGATTGGTGAACGGTTGGAACATGTTCGCAAACACCACACACAAGCTGCCCGAATCAGCGACGTTGGGGTCGCCAGCTGAAACCGTATAGCGTGAAAGCTTTCCGTTACCTGCCGGGCCATCAAAGCCCGTGAAGTACACAAAGAACTGACCGTTGTTCGCGTAGTCAGGGTCGAACGCCATTGAGAGCAAGCCTTGCTCTGAGTTCGCGCTCGGCGCTTTTACGAGAGGGCCAATGTCGAGAAAGGGCGTCGGCAAAACGACACCGTTTTCGATAATCCAAATTTGCCCCGGCTTGTCGACGACGAACAAGCGATCGTCATCAGGTGGTGAGAGCACCAGCACCGGCGAATTAAAACCGTCAGCGATGAGTTCGACGGTTAGTGGAGTTTGCGCTGTGATCGACTGCGTAAAAGCAGTGACCAGGCAAAGTGACGTTAGAAGTGTGCGGAGTTTTCGCATTGAGGGATTATTAGCAAGCTCGTTGTGAGGTGATCCGAGATGAAAGAGCGTGGGGCCGGACACTCTTGCATCGAAAAGCCAAAGAATGGCTGTCGTCTGCTCAAATAGTGAAACGAAACGCGCCAACTACCAATGACGGGCGACGCAACCTGAAATATACCCCAAAGAGCGTATTCTGTCCCTAGAGACTGCTCCTCGTACTCGCCTCTTTGAGCGAACCAAGCCCGAGAGGGCTATTGAAGGTCCGATTCGCCGAGGGAACTCTCGGCGGGGTGTTCGCGGCGCCTCGAAAAAGTCAGGTGCTTCTCACTTGTTTCGCACCTGCGGTACCCGAACAAGTGAAAAATCTCCACTGGCCAAATTCGAGCAATTCGGCGGTCGACGCGCAACCGATCGCGATTGGTTCCTTCACGCCGAACTCCGGGCAAAAGCAACAGGAAGCGGCCCGCTCGTACACCGCGCAAAAGCGAAGACAACTTCAACCAGAAGGGTCTTACCTCGCGGCCGAGGAAAAAACCGTCGTCGCCCTGTCCTTGATAGCAAGGCAGGAGCAGCAAGCAATTGCGCGGACTTCTGATCTCGCCATTTTTGTCCGTTGCTAACAGTTCACCCTTGCGAACCGGATGGAAATTGCAGAAGCCGGGACGCATCTTGAACTCATCATCCGGCTTGAGGCCATGTCGATGAATGATTTCGACAACGTGAGGCACTCCGCGAGACGCGCCTTTCAAACGTGAGCGATGACGTTCGAAGGCTGACACGTCCTTTTTATCCAGCATGTCGGCGGCAACCAAAGCTTCCCAAATTGCCGCTTCATGATGTTCAACGGTAACCGGGTCGTCGTGCTGGCCGCCTTCAATCGCAATGGCGATGTGTCCGCGTTCTCCGGCATACTCAAGCAACGAACCGTGAATGACCTCTTCAAGGCCCAAGATCAACGGTACCGATATTTGGTAAGCCACCTTCCGGTTTTGCAGTGTGTCCCCCATGCATTGGAAGGGGGCGCCGCCGGCAGAGGTTGTGTGCAGGTCGAGGAAGATGATGCCCAGGTTGGGAGTTTGGGCGTAGCGGTTGTAGACCTCGAGCAACTCGCGCAACTCGTTCTCTTCAGGTGCATCCGCGCTGGGTTCTTGCGTCCGAATTCGGGCGATCACTTCGTCGCGCCAGATGCGATTCAAATCGCTCTCGATAAAGCGCTGCTTGCGCGCGAGGGCTCGCATATTGCCGAGCACAGCAACGATCTTGCCGCGCATGGGCAATTGATGTTCTCCAAGATGTTTGAGAACGCGTTCTAAAGCGATGATGCCAGCGGGTTCATTCCCGTGCATACCGCCTGAGATGAAACAGAGTGGGCCCGGCAATCCGCGCGTGTATTCACCGAATACGCGTAACCTTGGCTGCTTCGCTCCAGAAGCGGCCGCGTCTAAACCTTGTCCTGTTTCCCGTTTCCTCAAGATTCGCGCAGCTTCTCTTCGAGAAGCGCTCCTGCCACTTCGATAAAGTCGGCCTCGGTAACGATGCCCACCAACAAACCATCTCGAACGACCGGCAAGCAACTCACCTTGTGTCGTTTCATCGTTTCAATGGCGCCCAAAGTGGAAGCCTCTGGCGTCGTCGTCACCGGGTCGGGCTTCATGATTTCTCGCACAGCCGCCGACGCGTTCTGATTTTCGCCCTGCGTAATCATGCGCAACAGAGCGCGGTGAGAAACGAGACCGACCAAGCGACCGCTCGTATCTTCCACGGGCACGTGACGAATGTGTTCCCACTCCATCACGCTAGCCGCGAGATCCACAAGATCCTCAGGGTGAACCGTGAACACGTCCGTATTCATAACCTGGGCGACCGTTCGGAAGCTATCCGCCCAATTGGGAGCCTCTTCGAGCTTCGCCAATTCCCACTCGTGCACGGGTGAGCCGTCCTTTTGCCGCGCGAGCATAGCCGCGGTCACCGCACGATAGCGTTCGTCGGGCGTCGACTTCCCCGACATGGTCGAAAGCGAATCGAGCGTCCATTGTGAACCCGTCTTCATGCGACGAACGCGTTCCTCGAGCACGCCCAAGTACCGATCGATATCCGAGCCATCGATGTCCTGAGCTTCCAAACCCTGGCGGGCCAACGGCAAGAGATGATCGAGAATCAAACCGCCCGCCGTGTGCATTTCGCCGCCCAACCAATTGAGTTGAGCTTTGAGTCCATAACGTGAAGCCGCCATAAAATTGGACTTCGCTTCATCAAAATCCATGAGCTTGGAAACATCTCCGTATTCCTCGCCCAAAGCGGTCATCAAGCCGAAGAAAAAGGCCGCATTCGCTACCTCGTCGACGATTGAAGGCCCCGCGGGCAAGGTCCGGTTCTCGATCCGCAGGTGCGGGATGTTGTCCTTGACTCCATAGCACGGACGGTTCCAGCGATAGACGGTGCCGTTGTGCAAACACAGCGACTTCAAGGAAGGCGTGATGTCGCGCTTCAACATCTCCAGCGAGCGCTCGGGATCATCCGTCGAGAGCAAGCTCCGGAAGCGCGAAATGTCGTCGCGGAAAATTTCGAGAACCGATGACTTGAGCCAACTTTCGCCGAAGGTGACACGCGCTCTTCGACCGCGCGCAGTGTGCGCCGCCGAGCGAACATCGAGCGACTGCTGGAAGAGCGCGACGCGCGTTTCCTTCCAAAGACGATGCTTCAAGAAGACCGGCGAATTAACAGCTGCTGCAATCACGGGCGCGGTCACCATTTGCGCGAGGTTATACAGCTCAACGAACTCATCGCCGCCGACTTGAAAGTGAATTTGAAAGCTTGTGTTGCAAGCTTCAAGCATCACGTTGTCGTGCAAGACCTCTAGCTCATCGACACCCTTGATATGCGTGCGGAAATCTCCGCCGCGCAAATCACTCATGACCTGGTTGAGTTGGTGGAAGCGCGGAATGGGCGTCATGTAGTCGAGGCCCAAGTGAGACTGCTCCAAGGTCGGCAAGATCCCCACCATCAAAGCGTGCGCATCATGGGCCTTGGCCAGCTTGCGAACGATTTCAAGCTTCTCGTTCAGTTCGGCCTCCATCTTGGCCAAACAATTGCCACCCAACTTGTGCGGTTCGAGGTTGATCTCGATATTGAACTGCGCGAGTTCAGGCGCGAACTGACGCCCCTCCTCTGTCGCCAACATGTGATAGGCGACGGGCGCCGGACGCATGCTATCGTCGATGAGGAACAATTCCTGCTCGGCGCCGATCCGGCGAATGCCCGATTCGATGCGGCCCGTATGCAGCATTTCTTCAAGCGCCTGAACGTCTTCAAGAAGCGCGCGCGTAAAGGCGCGCATGCGATCGCTGTCCGCCTGCAGTGAGATTTCTTGCTCGCCCATAGGGGTCTGGACTCAAATAATGCTGTGGTTGAAGGAGAAGGGTTGCCGCACGCCTGGAACCTCCACAGCATAACACTACCAACGGCTTTGCCGAGGCTCTCCGCGTGGAGATCCATGCGGAGCAGCCGGAATCCAACCGCTTCCGCTTAGATGAGCTCAATCGACACCCGACAAACAGGTGATCCCTCCGATGGCGGCCGATTGATGGCGCTCGAATGGCGCCTGCGATTGTTGATTTTGCACCTTGCGGGGCGAGCAATCCTGGCTCGAACCGAGCCTGAAGATTTACTGCAAGAAGTGTTCTTGCGCGCAATGACAGCGCCGGAGGGTCTGCCGGTACGGAAGTCCAATGACGCTACCGACTCTGCGCTCTATGCCCTACTCGCCCAAATTGCTCGCAACGTCGTCGTTGATATTGCTCGTTCGATTCGCGCGCTGAAGCGGGACGGCTCGACGACGCCATTGGTACGGGCGGATTGGAGTCGAGTTCAAGGTGTCCGCAACAGTGAAATCGCTAGCCTCAAGCCCGGGCCCGCTAGTTTTGCGGCTGCGCTCGATCAGCAAAACCTGTTGATTCAGCGCTTTCGCCTGCTGGATTCCGACCATCGTCGCGTTATCGGTTTCCGCCAATTCGAAGGCAAAAGCGCCAGCGAAACCGCGCAGCGTATGGGGCGCTCGGAAACAGCTATTCACTCGCTCTATCGCCGCGCACTCGAAGCCTGGGAACAGGCGCTTCCTCAAAAAGAATAGAAATTGTCCGACGAATCCGTCGAGCGCTTACGCCTGAGTCCAATATGCAGAACGAATCAATCGACGAATTGCTGGACCGCATCGTTTCCGAGTACTCGGATGAAGTCACTCGTGGGCTGACTCCCGACCGCGAAGCGCACCTCAGGCGAGTGCCGAAAGAAGCCCGCAAAGGATTGGAGCGCAGTCTACGTATGCTCGAGGTCGGGTTAGCCAACGCACCGGCGGCTACCGGAGCGCTCGTTCCAGGCGCCCAGCTTGACGGTTATCGCCTCATCCGCGAGATCGGAAGAGGCGGAATGGCCACAGTATGGTTGGCCGAGGAAGAGGCACTCAAGCGACCGATCGCGCTCAAGCTTTTGCGTCCCACACTCGCACTCGAACAACGCCATATCGATCGATTCCGTCGTGAGGGGCTCGCCGTGGCGCGCTTGAATCATCCGCATATCGTCAAAATTCACGCGGTGGGTTCCGGGTTGGGCTACCACTACATCGCGATGGAATACATCGACGGCCCCTCCCTTGCTCAAGTGCTTGGCAACCTCCCCAGTGAGCGCCCGTGGAAGTCGTTCGATATCGGTGAAGCGGCTGGAACCCCCCAGCTAGCCAGCCTTTGCCAAACTTTCGAAGGCTGCATCGGCAGCTTGCTCGGAGATGTTGCGGATGCCCTCGAAGCCGCACACCAAATCGGAATCATCCACCGGGATATCAAACCCTCCAATCTCTTACTCCGCAAAGACGGCCAAATCGTGGTGGCGGATTTCGGCTTGGCCAAGGCCGACACCGATCCAGGCCTGTCGATGACCGGCGACACCATCGGCACGCCCTGGTATATGTCCCCCGAGCAGGCGCACACCATCGAAGCCAAGGTCGATCTGCGGACCGACATCTACAGTTTGGGTGTCACGCTCTACGAAGCTTTAGCGGGCAAGCGTCCGTTCGAGGGAGACACGCCGCTCGCCGTTCTCGAAGCCATTAAAAACGAGATGCCGCGATCGTTGTCCGCTAGTTCCGAAGAATGCAGCAAACACTCCGAGGCCATCGTTCGTCGAGCCATGAGTCGACAACCGGAGGCTCGCTACAAATCAGCTCGTGAGTTCAGCGATGACTTGAAGCGGCTGCAAACTGGCGAAGATACGATGGCGCGAACGGCCGAAGGCGGCCCAATCCGACGTCGCTGGAATGAACTCACCAGTTTGGCGATGTACGCCAACGCGACCGGCGAACTCAAATCGCAGACGTGTTACTTGGGTCTGCCCCTCTACCACATCTACACCGGGCCGCGGCGCATGGGTCAACGAGTACGTGTTGCCAAAGGCTGGATCGCTATGGGTGACGTCGCCATCGGCGGAATCACCATGGGAGGTTTGGCGATCGGTTTATTGAGCCTAGGCGGCTTTTCCTTCGGCGTCCTGACCGCGATCGGCGGTGTGGCCATGGGAGCCATTGCCTGCGGTGGAATTTCCGCGGGAGGGATCGCGATGGGCGGCATGGCTGCAGGTTATCTCGCCTTTGGAGGATTGGTCTACGGCTATTACGCCATCGGTGGTTCCGCACACGGCGCCTATACCGCAGGCGGAGACAGCAACGGCGAACCCATCGACTTTGGAGCCGGTGGCACGTTCGAGGGAACTTGGTTCGAAAGCATTGTGAGGACCCTCGAATCTTGGACGCAGTCCGGCATGTGAACGGAAAGCCGGATCTGCGCCGGAGTGCGATTACCTTCGAGTCAAAGCGATTCGAAGCTTTCCAGCAGGCAGTTCCGTTTCGAGTTCAAAGTCCCCCGCTTGCGCTGCGGACCACTCGAGCGAATTCGTGAGCGTCTGCTCGCACAAGTATTGCTCGTGCTCCTTGACGGCCGATGAAATCTCGTCGGGTCCCTCTAATCGCAATTGGATGTGATCCGAAACTTCGAGGCCGGCGTCCTTGCGAGCTTGCTGCACGGCGCGGACGACGTCTCGAGCAACGCCTTCGCGTTCGAGTTCGGGTGTCATGGCAACGTTGAGCGCGACGACGGCATCGTTTGTGGAGAGCGATTGAATCGCGAGCCCCTCAAGTCCTTCGCGCGCAATCAACTGGAGAGAGAACTCCGAAGATTCCAGTTCGATGCCGGCAACCTCCACGCGTCCATCATCCAATGCTTTCCAATCACCTTTCTTCGACGCCGTCATCACGGTCTTCATCTGCTTGCCCAAACGCGGACCGACGGCGCGCGCATCGACTTTGAGTACGAAGGACCCGAAGGCTTCGATGTCGCCAGACGTTTCGACGCTCTTCACATTGACCTCATCGCGAATGAGATCCGCAAAGGGCAATAAGCGCTCGGCTTCACTACCTGCGACGGTCAAACTTGAAAGCGGCAACCGAACGCGTAAGCGATGCTCTTCGCGCAGACCGAGCGCTGTTGAGCAAACACTCCGGATACGATCCATACTTGCGACCAGATCATCATCGGCCGGCAACTGACTTGCATCCGGCCAATCCATCAAATGAACGCTGCGCTTGCCTGTTAGCGAGGTATAGATCTCCTCGCTGATCAAGGGCAACAACGGGCTAACAACGCGACACAAGGTTTCGAGCACGGTGTAAAGCGTGTCGTAAAAGTCGCGCTTGTCATCGTCGAGTTCGACTTTCCAGGCGCGAGAACGGCTTCGACGGATGTACCAATTGTTGAGCGCATCCAAGAACAATCGAACTTCGGCGCAAGCGCCGGGAATGTCAAAGCCATCCAGCGACGCTTGTGTGCGCTCCACCAATTGACGAGTCTTGGCCAATACGTATCGATCGAGAACCGAAGTTTGATCCGTACGAACACGCGCTTCCACTCCGTCGGCGTTGGCGTACAAGCAGAAGAAGTAGTACGCGTTCCAAATCGGATTGATTACTAGGCGAACCGACTCACCGATTGCAGACCCAGCCTTGTCGATTTGCAGATCGCCGCCACGCAAGATGCTCGAAGAGCACAGGAACCAACGTAAAGCGTCCGAACCGCGGGTTTCGAAGACCTCTTCAGGATCTGGATAGTTACGTAGGCGTTTGGAGAGCTTCTTACCCTCGTCGTCGACCACGACGCCGTGACAGATCGCGTTTTGGAAGGGCGGACGATCAAACAGGGCTGTCGAGAGCACCTGCATTGTGTAGAACCAGCCGCGCGTTTGCGCGACGTACTCCACGATGAAGTCGGCCGGGAAGTGCTGCTCGAAACTCTCTTTGTTCTCGAAGGGATAGTGCGCTTGCGCAAACGGCATCGAGCCCGATTCGAACCAGCAATCGAGCACGTCAGGGACGCGTCGCATTGTACTTTTGCCGGTGGGATCATCGGGATTCGGACGCGTCAGCAAGTCGATTGCCGGACGGTGCAAATCCGTCGGACGAGTCCCAAAGTCGCGCTCCAATTCATCCAAGCTTCCGTAGACGTCGATGCGCGGGTAAGCGGGATCGTCACTCTTCCAAACCGGAATCGGTGATCCCCAAAAGCGGTTGCGACTGATCGACCAATCGCGGGCGCCTTCGAGCCACTTGCCGAACTGTCCATCGCCGATGTGTTCGGGGACCCAATTGGTCGATCGATTCAGTTCGACCATGCGATCGCGAAAATCCGTGACGCGCACGTACCATGACTCCATGGCTTTGAAGATCAGCGGCTCGTCCGTTCGCCAACAATGCGGATAGTTGTGCAGGTAAGTCTCGTGCTTGACGAGCTTGCCCTCTTCCTTCAATCGACGAATGATCGGCTTGTTGGCCTGCAACACATTTTGACCGACAAAGTCCGTCACTTCGCTGGTGTACTCACCGCGCTCGTCCACCGGGCAGACCAGTTCGATGTCATTCTCACGACAAACGCGTTGATCCTCCTCGCCAAAGCCAGGCGCCATGTGCACCACTCCGGTGCCCTCTTCGGTGTCGATAAAATCGGCGCCGAGAATGCGGAAGCCGTTCTCATGTCCGGCGAAGTAAGGGAAGAGCGGCTCGTAGGTGCGACCGACAAGTTCGCTTCCGATGATGCTTCCGACGGGCTCCAAGCCTTCCAACTCTTTCGCGTACTTCGCCGTCGTTCCCGCTCCCATAACGAAGCGCACTCCGTCTTGCTCGAAGATTGAGTATTCGATCTCTGGTCCAACGGCGAGCGCCAAGTTGGAGGGCAGGGTCCACGGTGTCGTGGTCCAAGCGCACAAATCAATCGGCCCTTCGTCACCATCCTTAGGCGTCAAACGGAAACGAACCGTAACCGCTGGGTCTTGGCGTTCGCGATAGGAGTTGTCCATGCGCGTTTCAAAATTCGAGACTGGCGTTTCTGCTGCCCACGAATAAGTCATCACGCGATAATCTTCGTAGACCAAGCCCTTATCCCAGAGCTGCTTGAACGCCCACATCACGCTCTCCATGTAGGAGAGGTCCATGGTCTTGTAGTCGTTCTCGAAACCTACCCAGCGCGCTTGGCGTTTGACGTAACGCTCCCACTCGCCCGCGTACTTCATCACCGACGTGCGACAGTGATCGTTGAACTTATCGATTCCGTACTCAGTGATCGCGCGTCGTCCCGAAACACCGATCTCCTTCTCGACTTCCATCTCCGCCGGAAGTCCGTGGCAATCCCATCCGAAGCGCCGCTCGACCCGCTTGCCGCGCATCGTTTGATAACGCGGGATCACGTCTTTGACGTAGCCGGTCAGCAGGTGACCGTAGTGAGGCAAACCGTTGGCAAAAGGCGGCCCGTCGTAAAACACAAACTCGCCCTCTCCATCTGTGCCCGCCGAGCGTTGCTCGACCGAGGCTTCGAAGGTTTTGTCCTCATCCCAGCGCGCCAGAATCTTGCGCTCGATTTCTGGAAAATTGGGAGAGGCGACGACCTCGGGGTAGGGTCGATTCTTGGTTTCGGGGCTCATATCGTTAAAAGGGAAAGCGGAGAGGTGCGAAGTGTAAGCACCACCCTTCCTTGAGACCACCGGGGGCTGGCTTGCGAGAGGCCGAAAAGCACGAAGATGCGGGCGCCGCTACCCATCCGTATGCGGCGCCCGCGATTTCCACAGACTAGCCCGAATTATTCATGAACACGCGGACCAAACACCACGAACGACCGGCAGTGCCGGTCGTTCGT